>JAJZGH010000270.1 GCA_021798635.1 Planctomycetota bacterium
TCGAGTCAGCGAATTAAGCAGGTTCTTAATGCCGGAACAATTGCAGGTGCTGCTTTTCTTGATCCCGTAAGATGTAATTATTTTTTCGATATTGTCGCCGATAGCCGACACCGGCGGAGGAGCTGGGAGGTCCTTGATAACGGTCCCAGGCGCGGGCGGCCTCCACGATACACCAGTTTTCTTGATGACTCTAACCTGATAGTATTCTCTGTCGGTGCATTTTTCACAGCGAGCACACGTTCCAAAGCTTATATGACCCGGAAAAACCCCGATGGTACAATTCGACCCCCGCGAATCTTTGTCTCTTGCATACTGGCACGCCATTATCGCCTCTAACTTATCGTTGCGCTGACGGGCGGGCATGACGCAAGCTTAAATGCGTTGGTCACCGCAGCCAGCGAAAACGTCTGCGCCGGAGGCATCAATGCGTAACCTCCGCTTCCGATTGGTGCATCTACGAAGGCGAACCAATATCCACTGTTGGAAGTTGATCCGCCACCCCACGCACAGGGGCATTGAAATCTTCCCCCCTTTATCCGCCAGTAGATTCCCCCCACATTCA
The DNA here is from genome assembly GCA_021798635.1 of Planctomycetota bacterium. Next base: position 563 of record JAJZGH010000270.1, read on the forward strand.
AACCGAATAGTGTTTGATATGTGCCTCCAGACACAGCTTGGTAACACGCCATGGACAGCGTTTGCGTAGACGCCGCAATATTCCATGACGGGTTAAGCCCCGTACACGGCCATACCCCATTGAGACATAAAGGCGTGTAGGTTGCGCCAGACACAGTGTCGCTCCAACTACCATTCCCGTTCAGTTGAATTGACACGGTATACGCTCCGTTCGGGGGAGACCATTCTAGCTCGTTTCCGGTTGAGCAACCAACTGTCGGCGTCAATCCCGATACGGTACAACCATCGGGGGGAGCAAAACAGCCACACCCATAACCGGCACTTGATGGTGAACAATTGGCCGTGGATGGTGCGGGAGCCGTGAAGTCCAAGGTTACGGTCTCTATGGGATGATTGTTGCTGTTGACGTTCACACACCCTCCCACTGCGACAGTTAACGAGCACGATGTTCCTTCGACGGAAAAGACACAGGAGCTGCCATCTGGAGCGTTGCTCGTCGCAGTGACTGTGAATGTAGCACACCCCGTCGCGTCAGTAGTAATACTAGCTGGTGCGGAATACCCAGGGCAACCGGGGCTTATGGAGTAAGTGGTGTTCGGCGTTAGACCACAAACTTTTACACTGCCACTTCCTCCACCCGTAACGAACGAAATAACCGTTGGCGAGATAGTACAGCCGCCTCCGCATCCACCGCAGTTGTCAAATTCCCCATCCACCGCAAAAACCTGTGGTGCCACCGGCACACCGCCGACGCGTTGGTAACATTCACCGGCGACCTGGATCACCGTCGCACTGGTGACATTGGGATCAACGTAAATCTCGTTCGCCACAGCCCCGTACTCCATGATACGCACATTGTTAAATTCGGCATTGCTCTCCCAAAGCGATTTATAACCAACGCCCTGGTATGGCGTCAAGAAAAATCGCCGGAGTTTCTGGTTTTCAGTTTCTGGTTTTCAGTTCGGGCGATATAACATCTGCGTTGTATGCGGGAATTCAATGGGGTATGGGTTGTCGGGTAATGAACGGGTTATGAACATCCGTTGCATGGCGGTGCGGTTTAGCGGGACAGCGCCGGGGCGAAAGCATTTAGTCAATTTTTCGTTTGGCGCAATCATGGCTTACCGACACAAAAGAAACATGATGAACAAGAGCACCGGGATTGCGGCCGCCAAGTAAAGTACCACCCGGGCGGTAAGATGCCCTCCCGTTGCCGCGTCCCGTTCACGTGACCACCGGAACATCCAGAAAAGGCCAATAATGTCTGCTGGTAAACTTGCAACAAATAGCACCCAGCCGTAAGGAATATATATCGAGTTTGGAAAGCCATTGTATTCACACTGAATCCCCAAGAAGGTCGATTGTGGGTCGACGAGTCCCAGATTCTGAGATCGTGCCTGGGTCGCCGACCAGATGAACGGCCAACGTGGGTGCGGGCTGAGGTTGAACGACCCCCAGTTGTACATAAAGTGCCCCTCCCATGAAAACATCCAAGTGCGGCCGTAATAGATCTGATCACAGCGCCAATAGCTGCGTACCCAAAAGCCCACGATGCACACGATCAAAACAGTAGACGCAAAGAGCATGGCGACCGGAATCCACCGCGGTAAGTGCCAGGTACCGGTCATTTCAGATCCTCCAACGGTATTCCCGCCCATCTATGAAGGAAGTCTTTTGTAAGGCGGCTCCCTGCGCTGCTGTAATAGCCAGCTTGGTGTTTCGTCGCCCAGAAGTAGACAGTCACCTCGCCTGGCGCACGTAAGAATTGGTTTATCACCTCCGCGGCCGGCCGGATCAGGCTTACGCCGCCGGATACCAAGGCGGGGGCCTTCCTTTCATTCCCGTCAGTGTCAGGCCCGAGATCGGATTCCCCATGGCCTTCCAGCGGTTTGGCTCCGCTGGTGGATTTCGAGAAGATCCCGGCAAGGAGGAGTTGCTCCGCGAGCGCTGAAACAGGCCGAAATATAGCAATGGCTTTCGGCTTGTATACGTATTGAGCTTGCGGTGGGTTGTTGGATGAAAATATATTTTCCCCATGGGGCCAAGGTCCATACGTGGCGTTGGGGAACCGGCGGAAGAAATCGCGGATCTCCTCGCGGCTCTGCAAAAGACCTTCCCAGAACCTGTATCGTCCCATCAGAAAGCGGCTCGGATGCGTGCTTAAGGTGATGTCGCCATATATAGCCCCGGCCATCGCGGCAGCATACCTGTTGGCTGCCTTGGTCCGCCCTTCCGCCTCCAACGTCTGGTATAACTCGAACTCGGTGATGTTGAGTTCATTTGCAAAGCCGTGCCGGGCGTGCATCAACTGCTGCTGCCATAGCGATAGTGCCTCGCCGGGTTTATAGGGGACCATCGGCCCAAACATTGATGGGGGCGTGAGCCTGGCGACCGATGCCTGAATCGCCTGGGCTATCCGGTTGAGGGGGGATGGCCATGGGAGGTGAAATGCCCCCACTGGAAACAACTGCGATGCCGCAAGCTCTAACGCATAATATTCTTCAAGCAGAGACTCGGTCTTTATAGCGTTGGTGTCTTCGATACCGGTGATCCGTGTTAGTTGCGAGGCCGGCTGTATCGGTGTACCAGCCATCCCGCCCGGATCATTGGCATTTACCGGATTATTTCCCGCGTAGCGGAACAGATTGACATCGCCAGCGGCGAAGCCCAGCGGATCAGGACTGATGAATTGCCGCGTCGCCGGGTTGTACCAGCGCTGGCGGACATATTGCAGTCCCAGCGGCTGTTCAAACTGGTAGCCTTGTTTCCCCTGCCACGCCACTGTTGGATTCGCCGGGCCGGAGTTGTCGGTAACACTTCCAAAGGTGTCGTAACTCAACGTCGCCGTGATGTTGGCACTGGCGTCTGTGGTCTGGCTGACATTGCGCGAAGCATCAGCGCTGCGCTCAACGATTAACGACCAATGATGGCTGAACAAAAAGATACCGCCGGAAGGAAATTGGAAGTGCCACTGTTTGCCGACTTGTCTTTGCAGATAGCCATCGCAGAGGCATTTGTTAAATTTTTCATTTAATGCGACCATTGAAAGTCCTCAATTTTTGCTTTCCTTAGTTGCATGTATATCTTTCCATGGTGGACCTGCGGTGAAGAAGGGCAATGCTTTTTCGACGGTCTTTCTCATCATTTGATCCCACTGATGAGCCTGATTTTTACTGAAGAAGGTAAACTTGGTATTGTCTGCGTATGAAAAGTGGGAAAACCGAATAATACCTTCATCTGCATACGCGTCCCCGGTACGACCGAAATGCTCAACCTTGATCGTCCATGGATCCTGCAACCAGAAGCACATATTTTCCTTCGATATTGTCCTTGCCCAGAAGACCTGATGTCCTGAATTCAGGATGCTGGCTATTAAAATGGTCATTTGGATGGCCTTTGTTGTTGTCGCGGCTCGCAGCAGCTGTGCCATATTGGCAGAAAATGCCCTCCGCATCAGTTGTATATCGGAGTATTGCAGGAGTTTCCTGGCGGCGGATGCGATTACATGCGAAACTTCCCATGGTGGAATGCCGGTATGAATTAATCCCCACCAGATAATGTTTTCGTAGGGGCCTTGTCCAATTGTATACGAATAAATGATGTGTCGGAGAAATGGATATTTCCTTTTGTGAAGCCAATTGAAAGTAATGCTTGTATATTCTACACTTACGGAATTTAGGTTCTGACCAGTCCAGATTCCACTAATTCGCAAGTTAGAGGCATCTCGCGGTAGGGACGTATAAAAATTGCCTAGACACACTTGTACGAGACCCGGACGTGGGTGCGGGGGCAGCAGTACGGTCAAGGCAGGGGCATGAGATTGGGAAACCAATCCGGGTAATGAGGGTTCGGCAAAACGCGGCATTGCATGCATAATGACAACAATCCATCGGTGATTTATCTGGGCCATGGCTTTTAGGTGTCGCGGAAGGCTACTCTTCCTATTTAGCGGTTCTATAGCAATTTGAATCGGTAATGAGGGAAGTACGATTTTCCAGTGATTGATTTGCATCGAAAAGCCTCTTGATGGTAACTCCGAAGTAAGCAATTTTTGTGTGGGAGCCGAAGTGGGGAATTGATATAGCGATGCAACCATCGAGTCGGGGTTGTGCGATGCGGATTGGATCTCTTTGTAGATCGCTTTACCGGGGGATGGCAGCATTACCCAGCCAATACTCAGCGCAATGCAGATCAAAGTTGAAAATGAGGCAAAAATCATTGCAAATTTGTGCGTCCGCCAATATTCACTTAGCCATTTCATTGAGATCAGGTTTCCCTTTTATATCAGGAATCACATGGTGTGTAATATCAAAATTGTCACAACCAAGCCCAGCCTTATTTTTGAGTCAATGCCAGGGGCTATTTGATTAACCACTTCTTTTCCTCTTCAAGCCCAATTTTAAACCAAGCATTGTATGGATTACCAAAACGATAATTATGCTCCTGGGCCAGAAGCCAGGCCCATGCTGGCGTGAAGGGCATTGTCGGAGAATCGTTATATGGAAAACTGATACCCGGTCGGTGGCTATGGAGAGAGCTTGGCAATCCTTCTACCCAATAGCGATAAGCAGTCGTTGTTCCCAAGATAGTGTAGGTGTAGCTGATAGCTCCAGCTGCTCTAGAAAGGTAACTGCCGTAAGCTTTGATAACGCTGCCGAAGCCAAGTTCCTCGGGCACAATGTTTCCCAACGCTGTCAGGGCATCACCCAAGCCCTTGAATTGCGCCAAGCTGTTGCTTGAGGAAAGTCCGTGGCCGGCTTGAAGTGTCGAGATCAAGGTGTTAACGACTTTAAGTTCCTTTTCAACGTCTTCGGTAATTTCCTTAGCCAATGGCAAGGTCTTCTTGACATGCACGGCTTTTTCCACTTTTTCGAGTTCTTCCTTGACTTTGCTCAGCACCTCCCACGGCCCGCCACCGAAACGATTGTAGAGCCTATTATAAGCGCTTTCCTCTTTCCAAATAGCGGCCCGCCATATTCCGTAGAGCAAGCCGATATAACCGACATCCGGATTTGGTGACTGTTCGCGGACGTATATCTGATGCCCAAGCTCTTCAGCCGCGTGCCTGTAAAAGAGAAACTGCGCTAATGAATTGTTGGCCATCCCGCTGGGATCATCTTTGTTCACCGGATTATTGCCCGCGTAGCGGAACAGGTTGGCATCACCACCGGCAAAGCCCAGCGGGTCCTGACTGATGAACTGCCTTGTGGCCGGGTCATACCAGCGTTGCCGCAGATACTGCAATCCCAACGGTTGCTCGAATTGATAACCCTGTTTCCCCTGCCACGCAACGGTAGGATTCTGCGGGCCGGAGTTGTCGGTAACTGTGCCAAAAGCATCGTAGCTCAACGTCGCCGTGATACTGGCATTGGCATTGGTGGTCTGATTCACATTGCCCGAAGCGTCATAGAGTTGCAGGCTGCTGGCACCGGCGGCTGCGTCGCGT
>JAJZGH010000271.1 GCA_021798635.1 Planctomycetota bacterium
AGGTCATCTTCCCGCGCTTCCAGCGCGATCATCTCATCCTTGACCGTACGGGGCGGGATGCCATCGGCCAGGGCCTGGAGCAGTGACTTCTGCCGCGCCTTGAGCTTGGCCAGCTCTGCTGTAGCGTGATGCTATGCCGGCTTGGGGCCTGCCCGGGCCAGACCAAATAATAATCCACTAGGCCAATTGCCAAAAAGCGCGCTCCTTGCGAGTGCGCAAATAGACTGGATGACCTTGTCGCGCAGAACCAATCATAGCGATTGATGAATGAGATGACGGGGTAGCAGTGTAACCTGATTGCCTCCCTGGTGTTTTGACAGATACATCGCTTCGTCAGCGTGTTTGAGCAAAATTTCGGGTTCAGAGAGATCCAGCGGATACACTGTGGCACCGAGGCTGGCGGTGATTCTGTAGTGATCGTCGCTGCTGTTGCCGCTGTCGGCGATAGCGCTGACAATACGGCCGAGAAGGGATAAGGCTTCTTGGGTTGAGCGTAAGTCTTCGAGGATGACGACGAATTCGTCGCCACCAAGCCGGGCGACTGTGTCAATATCACGAATGGTGTTTTGAACGGCATTGGCAACTAAAAGTAGGCGTTGATCGCCGGCAGCATGACCAAGCTTGTCATTAATGGTTTTGAAGCCGTCAAGGTCGATCACTGCGAGGATCATCAGGGACTGGTTGCGGCAAGCGCGCTTCCGTGCGTTAGCGAGCCGGAACATCAGCATTCGCCGATTCGGCAAACCTGTTAAGGGATCAGTGAGAGAAAGATTCCTGAGCTGCTCCTCTAAAGCTTCTCGGTAAATGGCGGAACCGGTAAGGGCGGCGAACAAGTGGGCGATGGCAAGACTTGTGCCACTTGGGGCCGCTGTTTTGCGGTGCAGCCAAGCGATCGCAATGGCGCCGGTGAAACCCTCAGGGCCGGGTAGAGGCACAATCAGATTGGCGCGTAGTCCCGCCTTCACGAAATCCGGCATGGCGTCCGTGCTGTTAGGATAATCTGGCGTAAACAATGCCTCGCCCGACGCAAGCGCGCGCCCGACTGTGCCGCGATTGGCCGGAAAACTGAATCCGACGATGGGCGTCTGGTGGAGCTGCTCCAATCCGTGGAACAGCTTGTAGCGCAGTTGGCTGGGGCCGTCATAAACGATCAGTGCTACGCCGTCGGCGCTCAGAAGGCTGGCTACGCTCTTGGCAGCGGCAGCGAAGAATTCGGTGAAAGAAAAAATTTGCAGCACGTCAGTCGTGGCCTTCATGGCCATTTCCCAGCGCTGTGCGTCGTCCAAGGTCGGTTGATCAATATCGTGCATTGGCCTACCCACGTGACTCCACTGGCTTCCCGCGCCGTTTTGGTGTCTGTATCGTTTTGAGTTCAGTACAGTTTTGAATCAGTAATGGCAAGTTGGCGAAGTTAATCCTGGCCGCTATCGGGCATCAAAAGGCCAAGAGGGTTAACATCCAGCGCCTGTGCCAGTCCAAACAACCTAATTACGGTTGGGTTGCGGGGTAATCCCCCCGTTTTAACGCTATCCGATTCACACAATTCCGGCTGCTATTCGCGCTCCGTATTTGATTTCGTGATATCGCTGGAGACCGCGTGAGAGTGTGGCGGGGCCGGGTTTGCCATAATAGCCGGTCCAGGCACCGAGGCGGGCGATTATCCATGCGGCGAAAGCCAGTGTATCGGGCGGATGTGGATTTTTCTGACGCTCAGTTGGGGTTTTGCCTTCGTAGACCTTACAAATTGCCATAAGTAACGGTTTATCATCGGGATCAAAGGCGTCGGCCAATGGCTGGCCGGAAGGATTGTCGCGGGCGCGCAGCATCTGGGTGACAGTCACGGCGGCTATGGCGGCCAGGGCAACGAAGTTCATGAAGCCGACGGGATCGCTCATCCTTGCATCCTCAACCTTAAAGCCCGCCGATTTCAGGGTGCGGAAATAGTCCTCAATGATCCAGCGCTTGCGGTAAAAATCCAGCATCAGACGGGCCGCGCCGAAGTCTTCGACGACATGGCTGGTGAGCAAGCGCCAGTGGATGGGTTCTACGCCTTTCGGGGCATCAACCCCGCGGATATCAACCAGATGAAGCCCGACCGTCTGGGGCAAACGTTTCAGATCAGCGCTGGGCATGCCGCGTTCTGGCCGATTGATTGTCACCGGGCCAAAGCGCAACGCCAGACGGGCTTGCCTGGCGGATTTGCCAGGGCTGACCGAAATGTTCACCGTCATGCGCCCCGCTTCTGGCAAGCCATCCGCATGGTCAAAGAGTTTGTATCCGTTCACAAGATTGCGGTTGGAACTGGCCCGGATCAGCACGTGGACGTTCACGGGTTTGAGTGCGAAGTCCTCATAGAGATCGCTTTCCCGATCCGACACAACCGTGATGCGTCGGGCCTTGCCAAGCGTATCGCTGGCGCATCATGCGCCATTCAGCCATTTCCGAGATTCCTTTTGCTCCAGCGGCCGCCTGGCGTGGTGCAATTCATTTTGCTTGTCGCGGTTCCACACGGCAATATCAGCAAGCCCCATAAGTTCACCGCTCATGGCATCAACCGCCAGCACGGGATGGAGCAGGACCCCACCCAGAAAGCCGCCACGGCCAACTGGGCCAAAGCCCGCCTTACGGACCTTCGGCCCGCCCAGCACAATCTCGCTGGTGTCTTGGATGGCCAAAATGTCGCGCCCCGCGACACGCCCCGCGGTTCTCTCCGCCGCAGCCGCACTCAAGGCGGCCACAGTCACTGCCGGATTGCGCAAAAACCGACCAAAGCCTACCTCGCCTCGTCGCTGGCCGCATGACAATTCCAGGATACAGGAACCCGGATGGGCAACCAGCGCCGCATGACACCACGCCCCCTTTTTTCCAGCCGCAAGTCGCCGAACCCGCCAACTGAAAACCGCCTCACTTCAATGTCGCTGATGCCCATACAAACCTCCCGAGCAAATCAGCGGTCAGTGAATCAGCTCTTCAACGCTAACTCAATACGCTCAGAGATGTGTGCATCGGATAGTTATTTTCAGGGGGGATTACCAGGGGAAGATTGCCAGAGGAATTCCAAATCCTACTCACCCAGCAAGCAGCTTAGTGTGATGCAGAACGCTGGTCTTGCCCCAAGGGGTTACTTCTTCCCGAATCGCTTCTTGCTACAAATCAACAGCTTACCCTTCTTCATGCAATAATTAACGTGGGATTCATATCTGCGCCATAGATTGTTCGCGCTATAAATTTCCTAATAATTCAGCTAGAAGTAACAGAAGTCGACATGAGAATTCTTAATACTAAAGGCCAGGATTGTTTTTTTAGATGAGCGGGTGGGCCTGGATCTCATTGGCGGTCGCGATTGGGACTGGTTCATGCATTTGCGCGTCATTTCTTCTTGCACGCGCAAGATCTAATGAAGCTGGCATACACTGGTTCTGGTTCGTCTTGGCCACGTTGATCTTTGGGATCGGGGTCTGGACGACCCACTTCGTCGCTATGATCGCTGAAGAACCGGCGATGGAAATGGGTTACGCCCTTCTGCCGACGGTATTGTCAGCAGTATTCGCGATCTTAGGGGCAGTGCCTGCATTTGCGCTCATGTTGAAGTCTGGCCCAACGATATTTCGACGGATAGCTTCAGGAGTAATTTTGGGTGGTAGCGTGGCGGCGATGCATTTTACCGGCATGGCCGCAATGCGGTTCGACGGAAGTCTCGACTATCAGCCTGGTTACGCGATCGTAGCCGTAGCGCTTGGTGTAATATCGAGCACGCTGGCGTGGAGGAGGGTGGAGCCGTTGCCGCATGCTAGGGCGATAGTAGAAACTGGCATTTTTCTGGTGCTTGGAATTGCGGCCGTGCATTTCATCGCCATGGCCGGCACCCGCTATGTGCCTGGCCCGGCACCGGCTGTCAGCGGAATTTTGATTGGTAGAAACGCCACTCTTACGTCGGCGGCAGCATGCGCGATTGTGATTGGATTGGCGTTGGCGATTGGCCTCTTCGATCAGCGCTGGCGGTGGGTGCAACATGAAGCTGCGCGGCTACGCGAGTTGGCGGATTGTACAATCGAGGGTCTGCTTATCCATGCCGATGGTGTCATCCTCTGGGCGAATAATGTGCTATCCCAGATGCTTAAGTCTGACACGACGGAACTTGCAGGACGCGATGTGGCCGACTACGTGGCGTCCAATTGGAGCGATACCCTACATCGACATCTAGAGGCTAAAGCGTACTCGATTGACGAGATCGAAATCGCTGATGCGAATGGCAAGCTTGTGCGTGTCGAGATCGCAAGCCGGATGATCCATTATGGCGGAAGACCGGCAGGTGTGATCGCGCTTCGTGACATCACGGAGCGACGCCGAACGGAAGCACGGATTGAGCATCTTGCCTATAATGACACGCTTACCGGTCTCGCTAATCGCGCGAGATTCGATGAGGTACTTACCAAGACGATCGAATACGCCACTCCAGAACAGCAGCTATCCTTGTTGCTGATTGATCTTGATCGTTTCAAAGCGGTGAATGACCTGCATGGACACCCGATTGGTGACCAGTTACTGCAGCATGTGGCATCACGATTACAAAGGTTGGTGCGACATGATGATCTCGTTGCGCGGCTAGGTGGTGACGAATTCGCCATCGTGCTGTCGAACACCTCGATAGAGACAACAACAGGACTGGCGGAGCGGGTCATTAAGACACTCAGCCGGCCGTTCGAAGTGGATGGGTTTGTCGTTGTAATCGGTGCTTCGGTTGGTATCGCAATGGCGCCAATGGATGCTAACCGAGCGGCCGCTTTGATGCAGGCATCGGATTTCGCGCTCGGACGGGCAAAACGAGAAGGACGAAATCGATACTGCTTTTTTGAAATAGGCATGGATATCCGTTTCCGTGAACGACAGGCGATCGAGCAGGATCTGCGGCGTGCAATTGAGGCGCGAGAGCTTGACGTTCACTATCAGCCTCTCGTGGATGCCGCTACGATGCAGATCGTTGGCTATGAGGCGTTGGTACGTTGGCGCCATTTGGAACGGGGCTTGATTTCGCCGGCGGATTTCATTCCGATCGCGGAGGAATCGGGACTGATCATGCCGCTTGGCCAGTTTGTACTTGAGCGTGCCGTGGAAGCGGCGTGTGAGTGGTCGAATGGCGTCATCTTGGCAATCAATCTGTCACCATTTCAGTTCAATAACCCGAGCCTTCCTGAAGATATTATCGAGACAATTTCCCGTATCGGGTTGCCCGCTGAACGGCTTGAACTCGAGATCACCGAGAGCGTACTGATTGATGATTCCTCACGCGCGCTTGAAATGCTGAAGCGACTAAAGGCACATGGCATCCGTATCGCTCTTGACGATTTCGGAACCGGTTACTCTTCGCTGGGTACACTTCGTCAATTTCCGTTCGATAAATTGAAGATTGACCGCTCTTTTGTACAGAATCTAGGCATTGATGCGGATGCCACGAGTATGGTGCATACGATCCTGGCGATGGGCAAGAGTCTGCGCTTGACGGTCACCGCTGAAGGCGTCGAGACGCAAATTCAGCTGGATGCCTTGTGTGCAGCGGGATGCGAGCTCGTTCAAGGCTTCCTGGTAGGGCGACCGGCACCATTACCTCCGCCCTGTATTAGCGCTCCCGAGACCACTGCGTAGTTCTGCATATCAAAGTGATTTGTGCGTTCCTGACTTTCTCGGCCTCATCGATGACGCCCTTGGGCCCGTAACGGCGGTTGATGAAATCCTTGGCTCTGGGCGCGCAACGGCGGATGACCTCGCATTGGCCACGATAAGCCTGATCGTCCCAGACACGCGTTTCATCCTCGTGCAGCAAGTCTTCCAGCGCCGTGCTGTCATGCGCGTTCGCGGGCGGAGGGGCCGAAGGTCCCGGCGGTGCAAAGCGCCAATGGAATGGCCCCGGAGGGGGCTGCCACAGAGTGGATCAACTTGGTCCCCGAATCCACGCCGATATGCGCCTTCATG
>JAJZGH010000272.1 GCA_021798635.1 Planctomycetota bacterium
ATGGACATTGACCACGCTGAATTTCTGAGCGAAATAATTGTTGTTAAAGCCGCGCTTGGGAAGCCGCCGAAACAGCGGCAAATTTCCGCCTTCCGAACCAAAGGCCGGCCCGCCACCCGCTCGGGCACCGCTGCCCTTGGTGCCGCGACCGGATGTTTTACCATGTCCGCTGCTTTCACCCCGCCCGATACGCTTGCGCTTTTTATGAGCGCCGGCCAAAGCGGTAATTTCATGAATCATCATTTTAAATATCTCCTGCCGGCGGCGTCGCTTTAATCCGACCCGCCAAATCTAGCAACCCAAGGGCCATCAGCCAACGGTAACGCCGCGGTTCTGCTCAATAACTTCCTTCGTGCGAAGCGATTCCAGGGCCGCCAATGTGGCGCGGCAAAGATTCTTCTTATTGGTGGAACCGTACGCCTTGGTCAACACATCACGAATGCCCACAAGTTCCAGCAACGGCCGGACAAAACGTCCGGCTTTTACGCCCGTTCCGGGGCGGGCCGGCACCAGCTTAATGCGGCTGGCACCAAAGCGACCAAGAACTTCATGCGGAATCGTTCCGCCATTAAGCGAAATTTGCACCATCCGCTTGCGAGCATCCTTCGTGGCTTTTTCCACGGCTGCGGGAACTTCCTTGGCCTTGGCATATCCCAAACCGAGATTGCCATTGCGGTCTCCCGCGGCTACCAGCGCCTCGAAAGAAAAATTCTTACCGCCCTTAACAACCTTGGCGCTTCGGAATACGCCAACTGTACTGGACTCAAGGCCACGATCTTCATCAAAATTGCGTTCTGCCATAATCGAACCTGTCTATACCTGTTTTCGGAAACTTAAACAACTCAACATTCATGCCTTGCGATCATTTTTATCATCGCACAAGCCGATTCGCCTCACGGGCGAACCATTAAAACTGTAAGCCACCTTCGCGTGCGGCATCCGCCAAAGCCTTCACCCGACCATGATAGCGATAGCCACCACGATCAAACGCGACTTTCTCAATACCCTTTTGCTTGGCCCGTTCGGCAATCTGTTTGCCGATAAGCACCGCGGCTTTCACGTTACCGCCACTGCCGGTGGTACCGCGCAGACTCTTTTCCAGCGTGTTGGCGGACACCAGCGTTCGCCCGGTGGTATCATCCACGATCTGCACCGAGATATTTTTCAAGCTGCGGAACACCGACAGCCGCGGACGCTGGGTGGTTCCGCGAACCACACCGCGAATTCGAGCCTTGCGCCGATCCTGGCGTTTTAGTTTAATGGCACTGATTGAACTCATGACTGCACCTTAAGTTTTAATTTACGCGGCCGACCGCGTCTGAATTCCATTGAACAAAAGTCGATACCTGTCACAGCGACACGGCAACGCCATTATGGCGCTTACTTGGCACCGGCACCAGCGAACTGTTTGCCCGCCTTGCGCTTGACCACTTCGCCAACATAGCGAATACCTTTGCCTAGATACGGCTCGGGCTTGCGCGCCCGGCGGATATCCGCCGCCAGTTGCCCGACCATCTGTTTATCAGCGCCAGCAATGTTGATGCGTGTGCCTTGGCCTTCAATTTTAACCGCCACACCATCCGGCACGGCAACTTTGATCTGGTTGGCATAGCCAACCGAAAGCGCGATCACTTTGCCCTGCAATTCAGCCTTGTAACCAACGCCTTGAATTTCCAGATCGGACGTAAAGCCATCTGAAACGCCCTTGATCATATTGGCGATCAACATACGAGTCAGACCGTGCACGCTGCGGCTTAGTTTTTCATCATCCGAGCGCTGCACCAGCACCTTACCGGCATCCATTTTTACCGTTACGTTCGGGTGGTGCTGCAAAGACAGTTTGCCTTTCGGCCCTTCCACACGGATATCACGGCCTTGAACGGCGACTTTTACGTTCGCCGGGACGGTTACGGGCAATTTTCCAATTCGGCTCATATTAACCTCGCCAATGTCGGCACACGAAGGTCAGCGGATGTTACAGCCAAAGGCTTGCCATCCGGCCACCCGCAGTTGCCGCAATAATCAATACACTGTCGCCAGTAGCTCGCCACCGATATTCTGCTGGCGGGCCTGACGGTCACTAAGCACTCCACGGCTTGTGGAGAGTACCACAATACCCATTGAATCTAAAACGCGCGGAAATTCCGTCACGCCGCGATACACCCGGCATCCGGGTTTGCTGACCCGTTGCACATGCTTGATCAGCGATTGGCCGTCGGTATTGTACTTGACGGTCAATCGGATCAGGCCCTGCTTGGTTCCATCATCGAGAATGCTGTAATCGACAATGAAACCTTCTTCTTTAAGTACTCGAGCAATGCCCTCACAGATACGGGAATTTTTTACATCCACCGTTTTATGCCTGGCATGAGCGCCATTTCGCAACCGTGTGAGCATGTCCGCAATCGTATCGGTCATGATGTCCTCTTGATTCTGCTTTCGCCGTTCAAATCCAACACTTTAACTTAATAATTCAGCCTGTTTCAGCTTACCAGGAACTCTTTCTCATTCCCGGAATTTTGCCGTCCGAGGCCAATTGCCGCAGCACAATACGTGATACCCGGAACTTCCGGTAATAGCCACGCCGCCGGCCCGTCAATTCGCACCGCCGCGCTAACCGTGTGGCACTGGAATCACGCGGCAACTTGGCCAGAGCCACGTAATTTTTCTCTTTTTTGAGCTTGCGCCGCAATTCGGCGTACTGCTCAACCAAAGCCTGTCGCTTTTTAAACCGGTTTTTCCACGCTGTTGTTGCCATATTCTACGCCTGACTTAAAAACTCTTAATACCTGTCAATTCTTCACAACCGCTGACATCAGCGGCCTGTTTCATCCTGCTTAAAACCGAATCAGCCGGCCTTACGTGCTTTCGCTTCATCCTGATCATGCTGGAACGGCATGCCCAGGAACTTCAACAAGGCCAATCCACCCTTGTCATCACGGGCGGTCGTCACGATCGTGATCGCCAAGCCCTGATGGAAGGTAACGCGGTCGGTTTGTACTTCCGGAAATACCGTCTGTTCGGTCAGGCCAAGGTTATAATTGCCCTGACCGTCGAACGCGTTGGTTCTCAAACCACGGAAGTCCTTCACGCGGGGGATGGCCAGCGTGATTAACCGATCCATGAATTCCCACATGCGTTGTCCACGCAGCGTCACTTTGGCGCCGATTTCCATACCCTGCCGCAACTTAAAGTTTGATACGCTCTTGCGGGCCTGGCAAACCACCGCCTTTTGGCCGGCGATTTGCGTTAATTCCTTAATCGCGGCTTCGAGTCGGGGCTTTTCAGTAATCGCTTTGCCTAATCCGGCGCTGATCACCACTTTGGTAATGCGCGGGATGGCCATACGATTTTTAATGCCCAGTTCCTTAGCGAGAGCCGGTGCGATCTCTTCGTTGTAGCGTTTGAAGAGCCGCGGGCTGTAGCCTTCCGGAAAAGCCTGGGCCTTGCCGGACTCTACCACTTCAGGGGCAGCTTCTTTTTTGGCGCCGGCCTTCTCCGCTTTCTTTGCGGATTTGGCGGCCTTGGCGGCCTCAATCTGTTCCGCGGTTGGAGCAGATTTTACTTTCTTTTCTTTTTCTTCTTTTGCCATAATTTCCGTACCTCTGTATTTTTTGTTTTATCCGGTGGTTGGCTTAAGCCCGTCCAACAACGCCCAGATCCGCGCCGGTTTTAGCCGCAACGCGGTGCTTTTGTCCATCCCGCACCACAAACTTGACCCGGCACCCTTTATTGGTGGTCGGATCCACCGGTTGAACCTTGCCTAATGGCAACGGAGCCGGCTTTTGGATGCGCCCGCCCCGGCGGTTGCGTTCGGTTGGGCGGATATGCTTCCATTTGACGTTAATTCCCTCTACCAGCACAAGCTGCTTATCGGGATATACCGCCAACACTTTGCCCGTGCGGCCACGATCGGCACCCGAGCGAACCATCACCAGATCATCTTTGCGTATACGTGCTGCCATAATTCAGACCATCCTTCAACGGCACTCTGCGCCGCTTTAAACTACTTCGCTGGCCAGCGATACAATTTTCATAAAGTTCTTTTCCCGCAGTTCTCGGGCGACCGCCCCGAAAATGCGTGTGCCGCGCGGGGCACTTTCATTATCCACCAGAACCGCGGCATTACGGTCAAAGCGAACATAACTGCCGTCGGCACGCCGGATCGGCTGGCTGGTGCGGACAATAACCGCTTTGGCGACCTCGCCCTTTTTTACATCGCCATTGGGCATCGCCTTTTTTACAGCTACGACAATTAAATCACCGACATTGGCGGTTTTGCGGGTAAATTTTCCGCGGGCCGTCGAGCCGCCGAGGACTTTAATGCACATGACCTGCTTGGCCCCTGTGTTATCCGCGACATCCAGTCTTGTCTGTTGTTGAATCATGTTTCACCAGTCCGTTAAGGTCCAGCCGTTTTAACAACGGCGGCAAAAATTCCATAAACCCTGTTAAGCCTGAGCTACCGGAGCAGCGGCTTGTGCATCCTTGCGTCGCTCAAACATCTGCGACGCTTCACCGGTAATAGCCGAGAGATCAATCTGCGGCCCGCGGGTAACAATCCGCACCAAGCGATAAGACTTGGTTTTGCTGTATGGCCGGCACTGCATGACTTCCACATGGTCACCGACGTGGCTTTCATTTTTTTCGTCATGCACGTGCAGAACGGTTTTGCGTTTGATGTACTTGTTGTACTTGGAATGCCGGGAGAGATATTCAAAAACCACTTTGCGGGTTTTATTGACCTTATCCCCGGTTACCATACCGACAATGCGCGAACGCAGCACACGCGACGGTTTCTGTGTAGTATTGTTTTCACTGGTCATATTATATCCTGCTGACAAAATCACAACTTTAACTTGCCTGGCCCTGAACGCTTCGCTGATGCACAAGCGTGCGGATACGGGCTATTTCTTTCCGGTTTTTTCGGAAGAGAGACGTATCTTTCAGGTTACCATTTACGCGCTGAACGCGCAAATCATACATACTTCTCCGCAGTTCGGCCTCACGGGTCTTCAACTGCGTCTCGTCGAGCTTCCGCAGCTCTTCAAGCATCTGTTTGGTTTTTGTTGCCATGCGTCACCTTTGCCTGTCCGCTTACGTATTACATTGTGTGGCGGCGTTGCACAAACCGGGTACGAACCGGCATTTTGCACGCCACGCGGGAAAACGCCCGCCGCGCCACAGTTTCATCCACACCGGCGATTTCAAACATCACCGTACCGGGTTTCACTTCCGCTGCCCAGAATTCGGGTTCACCTTTTCCGGTTCCCATTCGGGTTTCCAGCGGCTTTTTGGAGAAGCTCTTATGCGGGAAAATCCGGATATACACCCGGCCTTCACGCGCCAGATAATGGCTGCACGCCATACGGCCGGCTTCAATCTGCCGACCGGTGATGCGGCCCGGCTCCAAGGACTGAAGAGCATATTCACCGAAGCTTACCTTGTTGCCTCGGGTGGCATTGCCCTTCATGATTCCGCGCTGTTGTTTGCGCCATTTTACTCGTGCCGGCATCATCGCCATGCTTATTACTCCTCATACCCGTTTGACACCGCAAACAGGTCTAACACTGATTACTTCCAGCATCACCGACGGCGCGGACGCCGCGGCGCACGACCCGCTCCGGCTGCTTCCGCAGCGGCATCGAGATCGGCATATAAACCACGATAAATCCAGACCTTGATGCCAATGACACCATAGGGGGTTTGGCAATGCACCAATCCGTAAGAAATACTCGCCTGCAACGTATGCAGCGGAATACTTCCGGAAATGTGCTTTTCCACCCGGGCGATTTCCGCTCCGCCGATGCGGCCTGAAACCTGAATTTTGATACCTAAGGCACCGGCGTTCATCGCCCCTTCCGCCTTCTGCTTGAGCACCCGACGAAATGATGCCCGCTTTTTCAACTGCTCAGCGATACCTTCCGCCACCAGTTTCTCGTCGCGGTCCGGAT
>JAJZGH010000034.1 GCA_021798635.1 Planctomycetota bacterium
CGGCGGGGGGCAGCACTATCAATTATTGCGGCCCGCGATGCTCATGGTTGTTAATATGCTCCATGCAGTAGCACGGCGTGCCGGAGCAGCGATTGCAGTAGCGGAATTCCATTTGCGGATTGGTTTTTTCGGTAATTCCGCAGGTCGTGCAACGGTGAAAGGGTGCATCAACGGCGGTGGCCGCTTTCTGTACCATTTTGCGGTGGCCATAGCGGATGCGATTGATAATATCGCGGTGGAAAAATATCAGAAAATTAAGCACGGCCGCGAAGACAATGGCGCGTTCCGACCAGGGACCCGCCAGGAACATCCAACCGTAAAACGCCCACATGATCCACCCCAGATACTTTACGCGCACCGGCAGAATAAACGCGACGTAGATCACGAAATCGGGATATAAAAATGCGAAGGCCAGAAAAACCGACCCGAACAAATACGCGCTTGCCACCATACCGCCCGGCACCAGCAACGCCGCAGCCACCGTGGCCATCCAGCCGATCAGCAGAAAAAGACTGTAATGCAGTGATCCCCACGTGTTTTCCAGCGTGTTGCCGAGCAGGAAAAAGAAATAAATATCCAGAAACAGCCAGATCGGACTGTAGGAGGGCGGTATGAGTACAAACGCAAATAATCTCCACCATTGCCCGGCCCGAACCAGCGATGGCTCAAGATACATGCGGTCAACAATGTTCGGATGGGAAAAATGCAGGACAAAAAACAGCACCTGCCCGACAATAATCCATAAGGTCAGATGCGGAATCGCCAGGCGCGAAAGTTTCCGTTCCAGTTTGTCTTTGAATCCCATGCGTGCATGCCCTCAAGCCAAATAATCGAATTCTACGGCGATGAGGGGTGAAAAGCACATGGTCAAAGAGAATTGCAGTCCTGGGTTGTGGTGTTGCACACAGGTGGGCAATTATTTTCCATGTCAGCCGAACGGGATTAAACCGCGGATAACGCGGATTACGCGGATAGCATCACATAGCCGCCGGCTCTGCCGGTGGTGGAACTCACCCAAAAAGAACTCATCCCGGCTACTTTTGCCGTTGCAAGCGTGTACGGTTGAGCCGGTGAAGCAGTTGTAACGCAGGCATCTTGCCTGCAGGCGCGGAGTGGCGGTGTTAAAGCGGCGGAGCAATTGTTTTCCATGCCAGCCGAACGGGATGAAACCGCGGATCACGCGGATAACGCTGATAACACCACATAGCCGCCGGCTCTGCCGGTGGTGGAACTCCCCCGAAAAGAACTCATCCCGGCTACTTTTGCCGTTGCAAGCGCGTACGATTGAGCCGGTGAATCAGCCGTAACGCAGGCATCCTGCCTGCAAGGGCAACGCAACAAAGACATGCGGCGCGTATGCGGCAGCGTACCCTGGAAGTTTCCCTGAAAAAGTTCCTGAAATCCTGAAATATTCCTGCCCCCGCGAACGTCGCCGGGGAGGGGTTACCGGCAAAGAACCGGCGGGATAAACCCGCCGGCTCGCTGCCAGATGCTAGACGCTCCGCCGCTTGCGCAGCAGCAGCATTCCCGCACCGGCGATAGCCATCAGTGCCAGCGGTGCCGGTTCGGGCGTCGTCGGCGTAAGCAGAAAGGCTTCCCTGACGTGGCCTTGGTGCGCGCCGTAACCAACGATGTCACCGAGATTATTGATGGCGGTGGCGCTAAGCAAAAGGCTATTGCTGATTGCGGGAACTAACAAATTAAGATCCTGCATCACGCCCCCGCTGTAGAGGAACGCATTCCCCCCTGATGCGCCGACAATCTGCCCGGAATCGTTGATGCCAAACGCTATGCTGCTGTTTCCGCCGCCAAGTGTCCCCAAGTCCTGCATCGTGTTTCCACTGTAAAGAAATGCGTGCATGTCGCCGGAACTGGAGGTCGACGAGCGACCGACGACCTGGCCAGCATCGTTGATGCCAGAGGCATAACTGCTTGACCCGCCTGGAAGCGTGCCCAAGTCCTGCATCGCGCCTCCGCTGTAAAGGAAAGCGTGCTGGTGGCCGGAACTGGAAGTCGAGTTGCCAACGACCTGCCCGGCGTCGTTGATGGCGGTGGCGTTGATCGCGCCCAAGTCGAGCATAGCCCCTCCACTGGAAAGAAACGCATGATAGTAGAGATCAGAGCTGCTGGTCGACTCGCCGACGACCTGCCCGGAATTGTTGATGCCCGTGGCAAAACTTACGTTCCCCCCACTAGCATTCGCGCCCAACGTGCCCATGTCGGACATCGCTCCCCTGCTGTACAGGAAGGCATGATAGGGGCCGGATCCGGTTATCGAGTCGCCGACGATCTGTCCGGAATCGTTGATGCCGGTGGCAATGCTCTTCGCCCCACCCAGTGTACCCAAATCCTGCATCACGCCCCCGCTGTAAAGGAAGGCGTGGCCGGTGATGCCCTCGGCGCCCAGGCTGAGGACAAACCCCCCGGAAGTGCCGACAACCTGCCCGGAGTCACTGATGCCATAAGCAATGCTGCCGGAATAAGACCCGCTCGTGAGACAGCCCAGCCAAGTAATGTTATACGTTGTCCCATGGGCTGAGGGCGCTGCGGCCAATACCGCCGCCAGCGCTCCCGCCGCTAGCGCTGCAAGAAGCGTCGTGTTCTGGCCAGTGGTTCCCACGAATCTGTATGACTTAAACTGTGCCATTAAGGTTCCCCAAAAAAAGTTCCTAAAATCCTGAAATAATCGTTGTCCCCGCGAACGTCGCCGGGGAGGGGTTACCGGCAAAGAACCGGCGGGATAAACCCGCGCTCGCTTCCGGAACTTATGCTCTGCTCCGCCGTTTTCGCAACAGCAGGATCCCCGCACCGGCGATAGCCATCAGTGCCAGCGGTGCCGGTTCGGGCACAGCCGTCGGCGTAAGCAGAAAGGCCTCGGTGTTGCCTTGGGGGTCCGTGCCGTAACCGACGATGTCGCCGAGGTTATTGATGGCGGTAGCTTGTGTTAGCGCCCAACCGCTGGCTGCGGGAATCAGGGAATTGAGGTCCTGCATCACGCCTCCGCTGTAAAGGTATGCGTCTCCGCCACTGGAACCGGTATTTGCGTTGCCGACGACCTGGCCGGAGTCGTTGATGCCGTATGCAAAGCTGAGGGAGCCGCCGACAAGGGTTCCCAGGTCTTGGATCGCGCCTCCGCTGTAAAGGAACGCGTGTGTGGCACCGGAACTGGTAGACGCGTTGCCGACGACCTGGCCGGAAGCGTTCATGGCGTAGGCGGTCGTGTAGGAGCCACCGGGAAGGGTTCCCAAGTCCTGCTTCGTGACTCCGTTGTAAAGGAATGAGTGCGCTGCGTTGGAACTGGTAGCCGCGCTGGCGGCGACTTGGCCGGAGTCGTTGATGCCGACGCCATAGCTGTAGGGACCGCCGAGGGTTCCCAAATCCTGCATCGCGCCAGCACCGTAAAGGAACGCGTGTGGGTTACCGGCGCTGGTATCCGAGTAGCCGACGACCTGGCCGGAAGCGTTGATGGCGGAGGCATAACTGTAGGGGCCGCCGAGGGTCCCCAAATCCTGCATCGCGCCAGCGCCGTAAAGGAACGCGTGTGGGTTACCGGCACTGGTATCCGAGTAGCCGACGACCTGGCCGGAAGCGTTGATACCCTCGGCGAAGCTGGCGGATCCGCCGAGGGTTCCCAGGTCCTGCATCGCGCCTCCGCTGTAAAGGAACGCGTGTGTGGCACCGGAACTGGTATCTGAGTAGCCGACGACCTGGCCGGAAGCGTTAATGCCGGCGGCTCGGCTGTTGGAGCCACCGGAGAGAAACCCCAAACCGGTGACGTTATATTCCGCCGCATGGGCTACGGGCGCTGTGGCCAGTGCGGCCGCAATGGCTCCCGCCGCCAACGCTGCAATCAGCGGCGCATTGGGGCCAGTGTTTTTTCTGAACATGGGTGTTTTGAAACGTAAAATGGAAGTACTCCTGAAAATGTTCCTGAAATCCTGAAATATTCCTGCCCCCGCGAACGTCGCCGGGGAGGGGTTACCGGCAAAGAACCGGCGGGATCAACCCGCCGGCTCGCTAGATGCTTCGCCGCTTACGCAGCAGGAGCAGCCCCGCGCCGGCGACGGCCATCAGTGCCAGCGCGGCCGGTTCCGGTATCGGGTTTATGTACGCATTGGTGAACGCCTGATTCACGGTCTGAACATCACCGGCGGTCAACACGCCGCTGTAAATCTGTAACTCCGCGATGTTGCCGACAAAAAAGCCATCGGCCGGTGAATCCTTGGCCCCGATAAGATTGAGGGGCGAAGTGAACGCGTCGCTGCCCGTCGTCGTGCCATCGGCGCTGCCGTTAAAGTAGAAAGTTGCATTGCCGACATTATCCGTGGCGACGCCGATCATGCTGAAGGCGGTGGTGGGTACGCCCGTATTGGATACGCCAAATGTGGTTCCACCGTTGCCCAACCGCTGGTAGTTGGCTCCATTGGTCGGCCCAATGAAATAGGTCATCGCTCCCACGGGCCCGCCCACCAGATTATCATCAAGGTATATCGCTTCCGTCGGCTCCGCAAAGGCCAGGACGGTGTAGCCGCTACCCGGTGCCAGGCCCGTGGTGATATTCAGGTATTGAAACTGGGTGGCGAACAAATTTGCGAAGCTGACCGCCGAGGAACCGTTGGGCGTGGCGTTTGCGATGAGCGTTGGGGCAATGGCTCCATTGGGCAGCGTGGCGTTATTACCATTACCGGATGAATCGGTCCAGACCCCGGTAATGGGATCGTAGTTGACGGCCTTGTAATCAACGAGCGGCGCGGGTGTCGCGGAGACGGTGGTCAGCGTCGATACACCTGCCACGGCGACCGCCAGCGCCGCAACCACCCAGGAAGAAACACGAGAAACTGAAATACATTTAATACACATATCTACCTCCAAAGCATTAACAACTCTCCGAAATCACCCGCCCGATCACGCGCCGGGGCGGGGCAAGAAATCAGACCGTCCGCCGGCGAATCCGCAGCAATCCCGCAGCGGTGGCGGCCAGCAGAGCCAACGAAGCTGGTTCGGGCACCGCCTCCACCGATATATTCACGGGGTCTCCGATCAGATACATATTGCCGGTAAGCTCGAGCACCCCGGTCTGGCCGGGAGACACCCCATTGAGATAATTGGACCCATAAGTATCGGGTACCAGCGAAACAAATGGGCCGGTCACGCTTGATAAATACTTCTGGTACTGCAGGGATCCGAGACTCAGGGGCGTTCCATAGGAAATAATCACGCCCGTCACGGTGTTAACGGTGGTCGGAATCCACCAGTAGTTGACCTCGGCGCCAAACTCGGCCGATCCACCGGGTAAAAAATTGCCATATACCAAATAGGGCCGGTTGTTAGGGGTCGCGCCGGCGGTAAGGCCATTTAAGTCCACGCTGTAATCAATCGCGAACTGCTCTTCCTCATAGGCGTAGCCGGTGGCGGTGGTGGGTTGGTTCAGATACATCAAATTTGTCGTGTTATTGCCCAGCCGGACGTACGCGTTGCGTGTGTATGGGCTGCTGACGCTGCCGATGCCGCCAAAGATATGATAGTCAGCGGAGGTTACGCCATCGGTAAATGGACTGGCAGGGGCATGTCCTGTCGGTGCTGTGAACGGAATATTTACAGTAATCGGAGGATTTGGATTTGGATAACCGGCGTACAGCGGCGGGACGTTGGGCAGCCCCGCCGGGCCGTAGGGCAGGGAAAAGCCGACCGGTGTCCAGGGGGGACTGATCGGTGCTTCGGACTGCTGGTAACTGTCGCTGGCGGAACCGAAGAACCCCTCGACATTTGAACTGATGACGCCCGTGATCTGGCCCTGGGATGTTTGAATCCCCATCGTCAGAACGGCAACCGCGCCAGCCGCGGCCAGAACACATAATAAATTCTTAGTAATCATGACAAACTCTCCTTCAAAAAGGCATTAAAAATTTCGACAAACACCCAAGTCGTACGTGGCAAAACTTTTTCATCAACATCCGCACCGCCTTTTTGTCTTGCTCCCGAAAATCCAACCGCCGGATTTAAAGTCAGCGCAGCATCGGGAAAATCACGTCCCTATCATGTCTTCGCCCCGATCATTCATGACCCCGTGGGGGCGAAAAACGAATCCTCTGTTTTCTCAACCTGCTTTATGGTTCCCTCCCCGCCGCTTACGTAGCAGCAGCAGCCCCGCGCCGGTGATGGCCATCAGTGCCAGCGATGCCGGTTCGGGGACGATGGCTACTGATGCGGCGAATAAGCCGAGATTCTGATTACTGGCCGAGGGTGCGGCGGGGTTGGCCACATCCACCGTTACGATGTCGCCCACGCTGCCACTGACATTAAGCGTAAAAATTCCTTCCAGATCGGTAGAGCTGCCATTTTGCGCCAATGCGGATTGCGTCAAGGACATGGTGGTCATCGTGCCACCACCGCTGGTGGAAGCATTGATCACAGTAGTCACGCTTCCAGAAGATGCTGCACCGGCAAAATCAAAATAATAAACCGTCAGCGTCTCGTTGGCTGCGATCATGGTCTGGGTGAATTGTTCCGATGCATTTGCTGCGAAGGGCGTACTGTTTGGGTCAACATAAACATATTCATCGGAGGTGCCGTTGCTGCCAGCGGTTACGATCGGTGGCGTGCCGCTGGTGCCGTTGGAATACTGTATGCCCAGCAGGTTTGACGTGCCGGTGTCCGCGGCCTGCCAAGTCAGCAGGCCATTGCCAGTCGGGCTGGTAAGATTGGAGATTGTTTCTGCGCCGCCGGTCGGGGCGTTACTCCAGACGGCATTGCTGGAAGTGTAGGTACTGCCATCGCCGGTATTACCGTAACTGAATATTTTCCAGTCAGCGGCGTTGCCCCCCTGGGTGAGATCAGCGGTATAGGTATAACTGCCGCTGGCATTAAGATACGGGTAGGCTGAAATGGCTGTGCTGCCCGTGCCGCTGCCATAAAATGTACCGAATGTAACGCTATCGGGTACAGCGCTCGTGGCGTGGACCGATCCGGCTTGCGGCAACAAGCCAAACCCGGCGAACGCGGCCGCAAGAAGCGTGAAAGAAGAACGGTTAGTCATTTGAAATGTCATAAAAAAAACTCCCGATTTACAAAGGTGTCAAAAGATATAAGCTTCGTCCAAATCCTGATCAAATATTCCCGCACATCCGGTGGTTGAACATCACCCACCGGAATCAAAGTTCATACGCTCTCTGCATCCGCCCTCCGCTTTCGCAGCAGCAGGATTCCTGCGCCGGCGATGGCCATTAGTGCCAGCGCCGCCGGTTCGGGAACAGTGACCGCGAATACCGTGCCATCACCGTGGGCACCACCCTGGTATGCTGTGCCGAACAGGGTATTGCCAGACAAGGTCAGGTTACCGTAGTAGCTTGTCCCGCTGGAACTTCCGGTATTAAAGGATAACAAGGTGGTTGGTGTGCCGCCGGTGATGGGCAGTGAGAACAAGGTGCCATCACCGTAGGCACCACCCGCATCCGTCGTGCCATACAGGGTGCTGCCGGAGGGGATCACGCCAGATTCGCCGGGGCCGCCCCCAACGAAGCTACTGAAAGACGCGAGGGTAGTTGGTGTGCCACCGGTAATGGGCACTGAGAATACCGTGCCATCGCTGCCATTGGACAATGAATAAGACACCTTGGTGGTGCCGACGATAGATGAGGATACCGTGCCAACCCCGCCAGTACCACCGTAGGCTGCCGTGCCGTAAAGGGTGCCGTTGGATACGGTCAGGCCGGCTTCGGGGCCCGACCCGTTGGTGTTATTGAACGACACCAAAGTGGTCGCTGTGCCACCGGTAACGGGGATTGAGAACACCGTGCCGTCACCATAGGCACCACCTCGGCTGGTCGTGCCGTACAGGGTGCCGCCGGAGAGGGTCATACCAGCCATCGGGTATGCCCCGTCGCCTCCGTTGAACGTCACCAAGGCTGTTGGTGTGCCACCGGTAACGGGCACTGAGAACACCGTGCCATAACCGCCGGCACCACCTTTCCATGTCGTGCCGTACAGGGTGCCGCCCGAGACCGTCACGCCAGCGATCGGGTATGCCCCATCATTGCTGCCATTGAGCGTTGCCAAGGTGGTCACGGGACCACCGGTAACAGGCACTGAGAATACCGTGCCGTAACCGTCGGCACCACCTTGGCGGGTCGTGCCGTACAGGGTGCCGCCCGAGAGGGTCACGCCAGCGTCGGGCCACGCCCCGTTAGTGACATTGAAAGACGCCAGGGTGGTTGGTGTGCCACCGGTAACAGGCAACGCGAACACCGTGCCGTAACCGCTAGAACCACCACGTTCTGTCGTGCCGTACAGGGTGCCACCGGAGAGGGTAAGGCCGGCGGACGGGTAAGGGCCTGCCCCGTCGGTGCCATTGAACGACGCCAAGGTGGTCAGGGTGTCGCCGGCGAAAGCCGGCGCGGCCACAGCGGCAAGACCGATTGCGGCAATGCCAACGCCACCGATGTTACACCTTGTTTTCCTGATCATAAAAACATTCCTTAAAAATAGTGCGTTCTCTTTCTGCCGGAGAATCCGAACCACGGGATACTCTGCGACGAACATTTGCGGCCAATATCATCGGGACACCCAATTGGAACGCTCCAACGGGGCGGAATTAAGCCCTCGTGCAATGGCGACGGCGCAGAAGCAGCAGGCCTGCGGCCGTGGAAACCGCCAGCAGCGCCCATGATGCCGGCTCCGGAGTAGTGACCGCAAACACCGTGCCGTCATTGTTGGCACCACCTGCGAATGTCGTTCCGTACAGAGTGCCGCCGGAGAGGGTCAGGGCACCCTCGGGGTCTGCCCCGTTGGTGCCATTGAAAGTCACTAATGCGGTCGGTGTGCCACCGGTAACGGGCACGGAGAACACCGTCCCATCGTTGTTGGCTCCACCCTGGGAAGTTGTGCCATACAGGGTGCCCCCAGAGAGGATCAGGCCAGCGTCGGGGCCCGCCCCATTGGTGCCATTGAATGTCGCCAGAATGGTCGGTGTGCCGCCGGCGACGGGCAGTGAGAATACTGTGCCGTCACTGTTGGCACCACCTCCGGCCGTCACGCCGTAAAGGGTGTTGCCGGAGAGGATCAGGCCACCCTCGGGGTTTGACCCGTTAGTGCCATTGAACGACGCCAGGGTGGTCAGTGGGCCACCAGCGGCGGGCAGTGAGAATACCGTGCCGCCACCGTTGGGGAAGAAACCAGTACCGTAGGGACCACCATAGGAACCGCCTGCGAATGTCGTTCCGTACAGAGTGCCGCCGGAGAGGGTCACGCCAGCGTAAGGTATTGCCCCATTGGTGCCATTGAACGTCACCAATGTGGTCGGTGTGCCACCGTTGACAGGCAGTGAAAACACCGTGCCATAAATGTTGGTGCCACCGGTGTATATTGTACCCCAGCCACCTTCGCTGGTCGTGCCGTACAGGGTGTTACCGGCGAGGGTTACGCCGGCGCCGGGTAATTTCCCATCGCCACCATTGAATGTTACCAATGCGGTCGGTGTGCCACCGGTAACGGGCACTGAGAACACCGTGCCATAGCTCCCGGCCCCGCCGTCTCCGCCCGTTCCGTACAGGACGCTTCCGGAGAGGGCCACGCCAGCGGGTCTAATCCCGGCGATGCCGCTGAACGACGCCAGGGTGGTCGGTGCGCCACCGGTGACGGGCACCGAGAACACTGTGCCCCCCCCGGTACCACCACTCTGCGTCGTGCCGTAAAGGGTACCGTTGGAGACGATCAGGCCGGCGTCGGGGCCGGTCCCGTTGGTGTTATTGAAAGACGCCAAGGTGGTCAGGGTGTCGCCGGCAAAAGCCGGCGCGGCCACAGCGGCAACGCCGATTGCGGCAATAAACGCCGCGCCGATCATGCCCGGATCCCTCATTGCAAAATCCTGATAAGATTTAGTCCTGCACACAGGTGCTACTCCCATTTAAAAATTCGCTGCGTGTTCGGCCGGCGTGATCACACATTGGATCATCGAAAAACCGCACCATGGGGCATTGGCGAATTCGACGTTTGCTTTTCTCGGTCGCCGCGAATCGGCAACTCTTAATTTCCTTTTTCTCCTGTCGCTTTGCGGCGAATCAGTAAAATTCCCGCGCCGGCAACCGCCATCAGTGCCAGTGCTGCCGGTTCGGGCACGCTACTGAAATATGTGAAATTGCTGATGGTCTGCGTGGAATATCCGCCGCCGGTTCCCCCGGTAAAGCCGACATAAGCAGTGTTCCCGCCCAATGCGCTGGCCAAGTCGACGGTATAGGAGGCCTGAAAGGAGGTCGAGGTGGTTAGGTCGGTTAAGGTTTCCATGAGGGTTGTGCCATTATAACTTAGCAGGACGGAGATCGGGTCGCCCGATACCAGGGAAACCGACCCGGTGGCGTTGCCGGTGTTTGGGTCAATGGTTCCGCCTGTTTCAACGTTGGTTGCTCCGTTGCCATTGCGCATGAAAAATTCCGTCGCCGCACTGGGTGTAATTGCCGTCAATACCGGTGATCCGGATGGCGGTTGATTATTGTTCATCAGCCCGTAGCCCAATCCGGCACCTCCACCTCCAATGGCAGCGGTGCCGCGGGAGTCATTCTGCAGCACAAAAGCAAAGCCGTCCGATGGCCCCAGCGCCGCGAACGAGGTTGGGTCCGTCTGGAACGTAAAGCCGGCGGTGAAATTGTTGGTGGCTTGGGGAAAGTTAAAAAATGCCGCACGGGCTTCGCCGGCGGAGGCCGTGGTGAGGGTCAAGGTACCACTGCTGATGGTCGGTGCGTTGTTATCGGTAATATTACCCGAAGCATCCTGGGTATAGCCGGTCAGGGTGAACGCAGAGCCATCGCCGAAGCCGGATATGCCCGGGGCAAAGCCGGCAAGGACAGGGCCTGCGGTAGCCAGTAAACCAGCCATCGCGATAGCGCACCCCGCTAAAGCGCGCTGGTGTTGCGCGCTAAGCTTGCCTTGACGCTTGCGCGATAGCGCCGTAATTTCCTTGGTGGATTGCACCTTGGTAATGCTGCCTTTGGAATGGAATGATGGATTACACATGGCCCTTGCTTCCTTAAAAATATGTGCCCCAAAAGCCTCTCAATCCCTGGAAACGCTTCCAAGTGATGGTACAAACATAGCCATCTATGCCGGCGATGCAATACGCATTTTTGCGTATGCTTCTGTGCGGCTATCAAATGAAAGCCTTGATTTTATTGGCTTTTTTAGCGTGCAGAAAAGTCAAAAGAGACAAATATTTCACCCCGTTCCACGCCTCGGATACGGTGATTATTCGGGGCGGAAATCGCCGCGACGCGCCACGTAAATACAGAACGTAAACATTGCTGTATAAAAGGCTTACGCCATAAATGTGGCCCCGGCAGGCAGGCTGTGATCCGATGGGGTTATCCGCGTTTGGCGGCCAGACAAAAATCCGGCTTTTCGGGAAAAATGCTCTTTTTTCAATATTTTGCCCTCTGGCCCTCCGTCAATCCGAATATTTGGGTGTGACAAGCACTGGATCAGGGGCAAACCACAGCCTTTGGTGCCCCCGAGCCAGGAGCCGGTCCGAGGTACCTTTATCGTGTGTTCCACCACCGGCAGAGCCGGCGGCTGTGTGAAGCTGCCCGGCCGTGTGGCCCGGAAATATCGCCACGCGCTCATAAGATCGCCGTGCCTGTTGGGCTGGTTCGGGGTATTTCCCTGGTACAATGGCATATACGTAAAATTGCGTATTGCCAAAATGGCCGGAACCATGGATAAATAAGCATGGTCGACCACCGCCTTGGGCGGCAAAAGTAAGGCCCGCACGTTCCGCAGACGGGAGACACTCTGTGATGCCACAATGTTTGACAGGTGTTGGAAGCGTCAGGTTCGGAAATGCAGTGACCGCAGGTGCGGCATCCGTGAACGTGTCGTGCCGGCACTAAGAATCAGAGATGTGTAGATATGAAATCTATTGAATCTGATGAGTTTATGGCGATCCTTGATCTGGTCGCGGCCTTGCGCACGCCGCAGTGCCGCGAGGATTTAGCCCGTCATATTATTCCGCAGTTGGGCAAACTGCTGGGATCGGATATTACCTCCTACAATGAGGTCAACCCTGTTTCACGCCAGGTCACCGGATTTATTTACCCCGAGGAATTTAATCTTGCCGCTCTGACGGCCACGCTTCAACGCTATATGAACGATCATCCCGTGATTGTGCATAAGCAGACCGGCGACGACGGCAACGCCATGCGTATCAGTGATTTCATCTCGCAGCGCGAATTTCATGACACCGGCTTGTACCAGGAACTATTTCGTCCGCTGGGGATGGAATTTCAGATCAGTATGACCCTTCCCACGCGCCGCCCCTTGATTGCGGCTCTGGTATTTAACCGCAGGCTCAGTGATTTCTCGGAGCGCGATCGCAAGATACTCAACACCTTGCGCCCGCAACTCACCGCGGCCTTTGACACGGCGCGATTTACCAGCCGCCTGCAGAAGCGCCTGACCCGGCAGACGGGCGTTTTAGAAAATCTGCCGGAAGGAATTGTGGTGCTTGACGGCGTAAGCCGTATTGAATTCTGGACGAAAAAGGCCCGGTTGTGGATGGGAAAATATTTTCCGGGAGCCGCCCGAACCCCCGGCACCCTGCCGGAAGATATCGCCAAGTGGTTGCGCGTGCGGAACTGTCCCGCGGATGATATAACGGCGCCGGATCCGGTTTTTAAGAAATCGCTGGGTGAGGATCAATTGCAATTGCGATTGATTCAATCGGTAGAGTTCGGACGGATGCTGATCATGTCGGAATCCCGCGCGGTAACGTCCGCCAAGCCTTTGGAGGCGCTAGGCCTGACGCCGCGCCAGGCGGAAATTCTTTTGCATGTGGCCCATGGCTGCGGCAACGATGAAATCGCCGGACGGCTGCACATCAGTGTTCGCACGGTACAAAAGCACCTGGAATCGGTCTTCAAAATATTAAAGGTGAATTCGCGCGCCGGTGCCTGCCACCTCGCCCATGCCCAGTTACGCATGATAATAATGACGCTCCTAATGGCCGCCGCCGGCGTTGTGGGATTCATCAGCCAAAACTGTTGAAGGGTTGATGGGCCATCGGGTTGTCACCACGGTGCTCGTTGAAACAGATCGTGCCCCCGAGCACCGGATGGTTAATCCGGTGGTTGATCCAGTGCCGCCAACCAAGCACCGGGTTGTCACCACGGTGCTCGTCGACACGATGCTCCAAGAAGCCAAAAATTATCCCGGCGCGCCGGGATCGCAACCGGGCAATTACTCATACAGGCTCCTGACTTCATTCGCGGGATCCATTTGCGGCGGCGGGAATTTTTTTTGGATTTTCGTTACACTTATTGCCAGGAGTCTGCCCAGGTAATGGCCAGCGATTACCCGGACAGGCTCCCCAGGTGACAGTACCGATTGAATGTCCGGATGATGATGGAACAACATGCGATGACGAGTTCGGAATTACAACAGCCAATGGATGTCGAAGCCAAGCTCAGGGATGCCGAAAAGCTGATTGCCCGATATAGCGGATCAAGTAATCCGGAGCGTCAGTTAAAGCTGGCGCGAACCATTTTTACCAAAGGGGCCTTGCTGCTTCATACGCGGCGGTTCGAACCTGCCCTGGCGGCATTTGATTTATTGCTGCAAACTTTTCAAGATAATAAAGAAGCGGCAATTCAACCGCAGATAGCCAAGACATTGTTGGATCGGGCAGCGGTTTTGGATATCCTGGGCCGCCGGGACGATGCCCTGGCTGGTTATGCCCGTGTTGTTGAGCAGTTCGGTGATACGCCCAACGAAGCGGCTCGAGCGTATGTAGCCTCGGCGATGTTTAACCGGGCCTCGCTGCTAACGCGGCTGAAGCGCAGGCCGGAGGCACTGGCAGCGCTCAATGCCTGTCTGGACGGTCCGATTAAATTACCTGATCGACTGCTGGCCAAAGCATTGTGGATGAAAATTGAACTTCTGGAAAATTCAGGACGGGATAACGAATCCCTGGCGGCCTGCCAGCGGCTCATGGAGCTATTTGCGGACAAAAAAGACATTGTAGATCAAAATCGCCTCTGCGAGATCATGCTCGAAAGGGTAAAACTTTTAATTGCGCTGGATCGCGGATTGGAAGTTATCAGCGCCTATGAGGAAGCGGAAGAAAAATTCGGTCCGGTAGCGGAAGAAGTCATAGGAACGTCGACCGCCGGCTATCTGGTCCAGAAGCTCAAGGACCATACGGAACTGAATCGGATGACCGAAGCGCTGGCCCTGGCCGAGAAAGCTTGCGCCATCTTTGGTGCTTTTGTTGATCCGCCCTGGTTTGACGTGGCACAGACGGCGGGCAAAACGCGGCTCGTGGCCCTGTGCCGCCTCCGACGCGTGGAGGCGTGTATCGTGGCGTATGATACGGTGGTGGAGCACTACGGTGATATGCTCGATGCGGCCACACGTGGGGAAGTTGCCGGTATGTTGCTGGATCAAAGCACAGACCTGGCGGCCCGGAAGGAATATGCTGCCGCTGATAAAATCAGTGATCAGATTATCCAACGCTTTAAGCCGGCGGATGATCCGGATTTGGCCACGGTATCCGCGCGGGCCATGTTCAACAAAATCGCTCTCAAGGCGTTGATGGGTAACCCCCATGAAATCATGCCGGCGTGTGATGCGTTTATTGATCGCTTTCGCTACAGCACCCATCCGGTGATTTGTGAGATGTTATTCCATGCGTGGAGCCGGAAAGCGGCGCTGCTGGATTCGCAAAACCATGATGCAGACGCCCTGCAAGCCTATGAGGCTGCGGTGAAGGCTGGAAAAGCTTTGTCACTGCCGGCGCTGCCGGTGGCTGCGAATATGGCAGGAAAGGCAGCCTGTCTATCGCGGATGGGCCGACGCGCGGCACAACTTGAAGCATACGATGAATTAATTTCAACCTACGGAGATAATTCTTCGCCGGGAATTAGAACCGTGGTGGCACCGGCCTTACTGGCGCAAGCATTTATGCTGCGCGAGGATGGAAAGCTGGAATTATCCCTGGCGTCCTGTGAACAATTTATCACCTGGGTCGAGCGCTCCACCCCGGCCGCCATGATTGTTCCTCTGGCCCGCGCGATGTTTTTACGCGGAGAACTGCTGGAAAAACTCGGTCGCGAGGTTGAGGCAGCACAAGCGTATGGCGCTTTGGCGGGGCGGTTTGACTTTAACGGTGAAACTGAAGCGCGCACATGTGTTCCCGTCGCCTTATTTAACCAGGCGGCTTTATTGGAAAAAGCGGAACTCCATGAGCAATCCATTGCCGTTCTTGATGCCCTGCTGGAGCGGGCGCGGGGCGAGCCGGATTTAATATCGCCGCGGCTTTTGGCGCAATGCATGTTGAATCGGGCGGTGATTTACCAGTCGTTACAAAATACCGATTCCGCTTTGGCGGCTTATCAGCAGGTGGTGAGCAATTTCGGCCCAGCGGACGATTCTGCCGTTCGCGCGATCGTGCGCTCGGCGTTGCTTAAGAAAGGCCGCCTGTTAGAAAAGTGCGAAAAACATCAGGATGCGATTTTGGCTTTTCAGACGGTCATCGACTATGATGTGCCGGAAAATTTGCAGGAAAATAAACCGATAAACACGGCGGCCGCATTTACAATCGCCGCGTTGCTTATGCGAATGAACAGGCCCCAGGAATCCGTAGCCGCGTATCTTTCCGCGCAGGAGAAATATGGCGGTTCAGCCGAAGAATCGATCAGAATTGACATGGCTCGCGGTTTATGTACGCTGGCTCAACAGGCGCTTGAAGGCGGTGATTTTGATACGGCCTTGGCCCATGACCGTGCGATCAATCAATTATTCCAACATGATCCATGCCCGGAAGTGCTCGGTTGGGTCTTGCAAACGGCGGCGACAACCGTTGCCGTTAATGATAAGCGTCAGCAAGCGGCGGCAGCCTTGGAACAAGCGGCCAAGGGCACTGACAAATTACCCGACGAGATTCATCCGGCGGCCCCGATTTCTCAACAACAGGGCAAATCAATTACAGTGGATGAACCGGCCGCCGTAGAGCTATTAATACCTGCCGAAGTTCAACTAGCCACTGGCCAGGACGCGGAAACCGTCAGCGAAGCAGCACCCATTGTCGTGGTCACCTGCGGCGCGCAGGCAGAATTACGTGCCGAAGAAGCACTGATCCCCGCTGTAAAATCCGCTGATGCACCGCCGGCCACTGCGATGACGGCCAATGCCCCACAAGCCAATGCCCCACAAGCCGATGCCCAGGTCAGTGCCCAGGCCGGGGCGGTGCCGGTACTGACTGATATGAATTCACCCGGTGAGCACTTGATGCATCTGCGACACCTCAAGTGGGGCGGGCACGAGGCCGATCTGATCGCGGGTTGTGACGAGTTTATCAAACACTACAGCGGATCTGAATCGGTAACAGTTCGGCGCGATGTGGCGGAGGCATTCCGCATGAAAATAGAGGTCGTTAAAAGAAGCGGATCGCTGGAAGATGAATTGCGGGCATGCAACGCATTTTTGCTCACCTTCGGGCGGGAGACGGAACCGGCTTTTTCGCCACTGCTTTGCCTTACCATGCTGGACCGCGGCCGGGTGTTTGGTCAGATGGATCGCGTGGGCCATGAGGTGGCGGCGTATGATGCCCTGATGCAGCGATTTGGGAAGTCCAATGATGCGGCCCTGCGGCCCAGTATCATTGAAACGCTGCAGCGTCAGGCGGTTATTGCCGGTCAGCAGTCACGCATCGGAGACGAAGTGCGATGCTACCAGAAGCTGGTAAGTAAATATGGCAACGTCGCGGACATCGACGTGCAAAGGCACGTGGCCGCAGCCATGCTCAGCACGGCTTTGGCCCTTCGCAAGCTCGACCGTAAGCTGGATGAACTGGCCATTTACGATTCGATTATTGACCGCTTTGAGAAAACGGATGATACGGCCATCTTATTTGTCGTAGCCCGGGCCATGATGCGAAAAGCCCTCACGCAGGGGGAGCGCGGCAAGCGGCAGGAACAAATTGCTGTTTGTGACAACATTATTTCCCGGTTTACCCATTCGGACGCCTTATTTCTGCGGCAGCAAGCCGCACGATCCCAGTGTCACCGCGCTGCGGCTCTGGCGGAATTGGGGAAAATTCCGGAAGCCTTGATCTGCTATGATGCAGCTATCCGGCAATTTTCCGATGCCGCGGAACCGCCCTTGCGGGTGTGTGCCGGTTTGGCGTTATTTCAAAAGGCGGAGTTGCTCCGCGGACAACGTCGTCGGGCGGAGGCCATTTCCTGTTACCAGCACTTTGTGCAAAGTTATCAGACCGATGACGAGGAAATGTCCGGCTTGGTCAGCCAGTCCCAGTCGCTGCTGCGCGTGTTATAAAAAAGCTTCGCTCGCGTGGAGGTCGCTGAAAAAACGCATCCCATCCCTGAAAAAATGTCATGTTTTCCCGGACTTGTGCCGATAAATAGGAAAAAGTGGAAAATATTCAAGGTTTCGCTTGCATTGAAGCACGCGAAAGGCTTAGAATACCAGCAACGGCGGTTAACTCCGCCGGCAGTTCTATAAAATAACGTACTCTGAACGCCATTTTTATTCAGAGTGCAGATGGTTGGGAAGGTTGAATTAAGGAGATTGCACATGGAAAACCATTTTCCGCGTTGTGTGCAGTGTATCGCACCCTTACAGATTGGCTCGGGCGTGGGCGGCGCATTAAAAAGCATTTTTTGCAAAACCATCAAATGTCCCTCCTGCGGGACGCAAGTGCGCCTGACGGATGCACAAGTGATGGCCGAGACATTTGCCGCCTGCGTAAGTCGCTTTCGGGAAGCCCTGAATCAGGCACTGGATGGCGCGCCTCATCTTTCGCAGCATGATGCGATTTTGGCGGTGGGGGCGACAGATATTTCACGTGAATCCCATCGGCTGCATACGCGCGATGAGCTATGCCGCGTAATCGCCCGAATCCTGCGCATGGCCTTGCGGCACGAAGCCCTGGGCCACGAGACCCTGATAACCGTTGAAACCATAACCCGCGGACTTCTGCCGCGGGCCATTCGCGTTCACGCCCGCAGCGACGGGCATGGATCGCCGGAATCTCTGTTGATGATCGCTCGGGTCGGCGAGGATGATTATGTCACGTACGAGCCGCCCGTGCAGCCCCAGGTGCCGGTCCAGGCCAAAGCGCCTGCGGCAGGCGTTGTCCGGCGTGACGTTAAAGAACCCGCAAATCAGGAATCTCGGCCTGGCGTAGTAGGAGTATAAGCCGCGCAAGCGGCATGTGTTTACCGGCGGCGACAGGGCGAACAGTCGCTTTGTCGTCCGCTGGAGGGGGCTTCTATGGTGGGGATTTCATTGTCATACCATCAGTCGGCCGGTGCCGGCAATGTTGCACCCGGCAACGAGGTGGGGTGCGGCGCGTGGACTTTAGAAGATGCGGCCGGTTCCTCGGCAATGCCCGCTGCGGTCTTAGGCGGGGCGGATCGCTCGCGCTGAATAGCCTGATAAACTTCCTTGCGGTGCACCGGCACGGTGTTGGGTGCATTAATGCCGAGTCTTACCTTATCACCGCGAATATCCACGATCGTGATTTCAATATTATCACCAATCATGATGCTTTCATCGCGCTGCCGTGACAGTACCAGCATATATCAACTCCTTGACTTGTCGGCATAACTCCATTTATTTCCGAGTCCGGGCTTACATCGTCCGGTCGGCGCGTCGTATGATTGTGTGTTCCTCTGCCTGATCATTGTATCCACTCACAGGCTCCTGGTTAGCGGTACTCCGTTGCTACTCGGTCAAGCCCGGGCATCGATATACGCCGGGCTGGTGCCCAAACGTGGGCCGGTAATCTCACGACCTGTTATGTATATTCGTGTACTTGCCTTACTTTCGTCCAATAAATATTGAAATTATCGTAAAATGTGGCGCTTTGGAGAAAATTCCGGCCATTACTCCGAAAGGCTCATGGGAGGGATCAATGTTTATGGCATTTGGGATTGTTAAAGGCATTGAAAGGCACGACGTTGCCGTCGGTGGGGGGGATCATGGTGCCGGCTTGAAATCGCCGCACCAGACGTAATGCGCCCGATGGATGGGGTTCAGCGTTGACGCCGCTGGAGGCAGTAAAGTCCTTCCATATACTTATTAAACGATTGGTCTGCACCCTGGATGCCGATGCGGAATTACCCTCCGCGCTTTGTACCGCATGAACCATGCCCGCCGCCGGCTCGGAAATCGTCCACCAGATGCCGCCCCCGCTGGGCTTCATGGCGGTGAGGCTCGAGGCCGGTTCAATCGTATATTGCACGTCAATGGGGGGAAGTCGGGCGGCCGAAGTATCATTGCTGTCTAATGATCCGGTGGCGGCCAAAAGACGAAAAAAAGCCTCGCCGATGTGGGCGAGGGTTGTATCATCAATTGCGGTCTGGGCAATCAGCGAGCAGAGCATCTGGTTGATGCCCTTGCTGGCAGCTTCCGCCTGATCGGCAGCAATGCGGAAGCCGCCGGTCGCCGGCATTTTTGCCGTATCGCGGTGCCACTGGTCCGCTTCCCGAATCAATTTCAGGATGGTGTCGAAATCGAAGGGTTTGGCCACGTGTGCCTGTCCGCCGGAAGCCGCACATCGCAAGACGTGATTGGCTCCGCACAGGCAGGTGAAAAACAACACCGGAATGCCGCAGGTCAGCCGGGCGCTCTTAAGCGTCCGGCACACATCAAAGCCGGTCTTATCCGGCATCATGGCATCGAGAACAATCACATCGGGATGCAGATTCCGCGCCAGCTTCAGGCCGTCTTCGCCGGTGGCGGCATAATGGTAATCAAACCCCTCCATGGTTAATAATTGGCCAAGGGTTTCATTGACCTCGCGTTCATCATCAATAACCAGCACCTGCAGCGCCATAGCGTTAGCTCCTCCGGGTTAAAAATCAACCCGCAGCGGACGGTGGAAGTTTTTCTCCGCGTATCCGCATACCGATTCCTGCCGATAGCACAAGAAGTCTTGCCATGACCGCTTGTGATCCATCCGCCTTCCGGCAGGTCACCTATTTATTATAATCGCCGGGATGGCCCGTGTCGCTATAGATGTTTCGGAGTTTTTTATATTGAAGCGGTCGTCGGCCGCCCCTACACATCATAAACGTGAATATTACGCCCCGAATTGTCGCCGTTGACGGGCGGGGGCGATTTTGCAAATTTTGCGGTATTTTGCCACGGTGCGCCGGGCCAGCGTCAGGCCTTTGGCTTTGAGTTTTTCAACGATCTCATCATCGTTAAGCGGATTGAGTCTATCTTCCTCGGCAAGGACTTCCATGAGTTTCGCTTTAATCGCATCAAAGCTGACGGTTTCACCCGCGGAATTTTCCATGCCGCCGCTGAAAAAAGCCCGCAGCGGAAATATCCCGCGTGGTGTCTGTACATACTTTTCCGCCACCGCCCGGCTGACCGTGGCAACGTGGATGCCCAGTTGATCCGCTACCGAAGTCATGGGCAGCGGTTTGAGAAATTCCGGCCCCATATCGATGAAATCTTTTTGTGCATCCACCACCACACGCAACACGCGCAACAATGTGTTGCGGCGCTGTTCAATGGCTTCAATGAGCCAGCGGGCGTTGCGGATATTGTTGGAAATAAACTGTCGCGTCGACGTATCCACGGATCGGGCGCGGGCCATCCGGCTGTACATGGAATTAATACATAATCTCGGCAGCCGGTCATCGGTCAGGCGGATACGGTATTCCCCGGTTTGATCATCAAGTTCAATAACGGCATCCGGCGCGACAATGGGAACCTGCCGGTCCACCAGCAACCTTCCCGGGCGCGGGTGCAGGTGGCGGGCCATGAATGATTTGGCTTCGTTTATCCGCTCGAGCGTCCAGCCGCTTTTGGCGGCAATCTGCGGCAAACGGTTAAGTTCCAAGTCCTCCAGATATCGGCTTATCAGCGTGCGGGCGGCGGAAAGATCCAGTCCCTGCTCGCGGCTGATGGCGTCAATTTGCAGCAGCAGGGATTCTTTAAGATCTCTGGCGCAGACGCCTGCGGGTTCCATGCGCTGCTGGAGAATCGGCAACGCTTTTTCCAGGTCCTCGCGACGCACGCCGGGGGGGAGTTCCCGGCAAATTGTATCAAAGCTGTCACGTATATATCCGTCTTCATTCACCCAATCAATAAGTACGGATCCACCCTGCCGGATGGCCGGCGCAATATCATCAATCATGGTCCACTGCTGATGCAGTTCTTCCTGCAGGGAAGCTCCGCGTGCGGCGGTATTAGCCATCGCTTCCATTTTTGGATCCCGGTCGCCGCCCTTTGCGGAAGAAACGCGCGAGCTGGGAATATAATCATCGAAGTCGCGCGGATTTTGGATCCCCTCCGCCGGGCTGGTTGTCGAAGACGTATCCGAGGGGGCCGGTGTGGCTGCTTCCGGGGGCATCCCCGCAACGGGGGTCATTAAATCCGGGCCTTGCTCAAAAGATGATTCCTCTCTTTCCAATACCGGGTTGGCGGAAAGTTCCTGGTCAATGCGTTCCTCCAGGGCCATGGTCGCCAATTGCAGGATTTCCATGGACTGAATCATTCGTGGAGCCAGCTTCATTCGCTGTTCCAGCCGCATGTGTTGGGAAGAATCTAACCTCATCAAACCTACCGTCCATCGCGCGGAATTCGTCCGCTAAGCCAATATCCCTGAAGCATTATAACGGAAATCTGCCGAGAGACGGTAAATAGTCAGCGGTTGACCAATTTAAAAATGTGCCCGGGACAGGATTCGAACCTGCAAGAGCTTGCGCCCACCAGCACCTCAAGCTGGCGCGTCTGCCAATTTCGCCACCCGGGCGATAATGCAACATCTTGCCATAAACCTGGAAGAACCTCAAGCGTAATCGGGCGGAATCGGGCTGCGGCCCGATTAGAGCAGATGTGGGTAGACCAGGTGAACAGTAGAGCAAATTCGGCCGGCACACGAGAGTGGCTGTCGCCGAAACGAAACATCCCTCCTGCGGTCACCTGATCACCTGATCACCTGATCTCGACGAATCGGGCTGCGGCCCGATTAGAGCAGATGTGGGTAGACCAGGTGAACAGTAGAGCAAATTCGGCTGGCACATAAGAGTGGCTGTCGCCCAGACATGCTGCGCCTCCT
Organism: Planctomycetota bacterium; assembly: GCA_021798635.1. The sequence continues at coordinate 22,076 of JAJZGH010000034.1, forward strand.
GCGGTCTACTCTCAACTCTCTACTTTCATTGCCCGAATCGGGCTGCGGCCCGATTAGAGCAGTTTGGAGAGAGTAGATAGTAGAGCACATTCGGCTGGAACATAAGAGTGGCTGTCGCCGAGGCGATCAATACTGCAATTACCGCCGAATACTGAAATTACTGATTAATACTGAATTTACTGATCAATGAAGTGAAACGGGGACGACGGGACTCGAACCCGCAACCACCGGATCGACAATCCGGTGCTCTAACCAATTGAGCTACGTCCCCTGGAACTTCCAGAGTCCGGTATGTTACGGACAAGCGCACCAGCCTGTCAAGGAACGCGACACACGTGGCGCACGAAAAATTCCCAGCATTCATGCTCATCAACATTTGCTGCAAGCTGCATTAAAGAGTATCTTTTTGCCCTTTGGCGCCTTGGAGCAGCACGATGAGTATTTCGACAGATTTAATGGCCCGGCATGATGCCGCGCTAATTGGTAATTACGGCAAACTTCCGGTCGTTCTGGCACGCGGGCAGGCAGCGACGCTTTGGGATGCCGACGGCAAGGAATATATCGACTTTTTTGCCGGTTTCGGTGGAACTGTTTTGGGCCATTGTCACCCCCGGCTTGTAGCGGAAATTGTCCGACAGGCGCAAACGCTCTGGCAGGTGGGCAATCAATTTTACAGTGAGCCGCAAATTCGCCTTGCTGAGCACTTGAAAGCCAAAGCCTTTGATGGACGGGCGTTTTTCTGTCATAGCGGAGCCGAAGCGGCGGAAGCGGCCATTAAGCTGGCGCGCATTTCCGCCGGACCGGATCGGCCCAAAATTGTCACCATGAAAAAAGGTTTTCACGGCCGCACCATGGGGGCCTTATCCGCGACCGCCGGCCCCGCGCAAAATGGCTTTGCGCCCTTAGTCCCCGGTTTTGTGCATGTCCCCTTTGATGATCTTGACGCCTTGGAAGAAGTGGTGGACGGTTCTACGGCGGCGGTCATGCTGGAACCGATTCAGGGTGAAGGGGGAATCAATGAGCCGACCCCCGGCTACCTGAAAGCGGTGCGGGAATTGTGTGATCGTTGTGGGGTGGTTCTGATTTTTGATGAAGTCTGGACGGGCGTAGGCCGGACCGGGCATTGGTTTGGACACCAAATATCGGGCGTGATACCGGATATTATGACGCTGGGCAAAGCCCTGGGCGGCGGCGTGCCAGTGGGGGGGATACTGGCAAGTCCGGCCCTGGCAACATTTTTCAAGCCCGGCACCCACGGCTGCACGCTGGGCGGCAATCCGATTTGCGCCAGTGTCAGTGCGGCGGTATTTGACGTTATTGAGCAGGAAAAACTGCTGGTGTATGCGCGCGCTTCAGGCGCGAGCATCCGTGATCATCTGGGCAGTTGTTCCGTGCGTCATAAAATTAAAGCCATTCGCGGCAGCGGATTATTTCTGGGCGTGGAATTGGCCATACCCGATGCGCTGCCGGTGGTACGCCACGCTTTGGACAACGGATTGATCATCAACGCCACACAAAAAAATGTGCTGCGGATATGCCCGTCGCTGGTTATCACCGAACAGCAGATTCAGAAAGCCTTGGCAATTCTGGAAAAAGCGATCGCGGCAGTTTGATTTTCAAATTCAAACGGTACAATGAAAGCAGGAATCTGTTGTGCCCGGAGAATTTTTAATGTCTGCTAAAGCATGTATGAAGTGCTCGCGCCCGGCCCTGATTCACATAACCGATGTGGTATCAAAAGGTCCGCCCCTAAAAGTCGTTGAGGTACACTTATGCCTGGAACACGCCATTGAAGCCGGGTTAATGGGAGCGCCGATACTTATTGGAAAAACTTCTTCCGGCAAGTTAATCAAACAGCTTCCCATGCACCCCGAACTGGCCATGTTAAAACAGCTTGATGTCGCAGCCGGGATCACGGATTCTGCGAATATCCCCGAGGTCTCAACCGCCTGCCCGACTTGCGGGACAACATTGGGGCAGTTTCAAAAAGGCGGCCTGCTGGGTTGCCCCAACGATTACACATTATTTGAAGAGCCATTGATGGACATAATTCGTTCCATGCACGAGCGGCATACCCAGCATACCGGAAAACTGCCGCCGCAAAGTAGCGCCGCTGATACGGTAGTTCGCGCCAGAAAAATACAACTCGAGTCGCGCCTCAGTGCTGCCGTGCAGGCAGAATGCTATGAAGAAGCCGCCCGTTTACGGGATCAGCTCC
>JAJZGH010000273.1 GCA_021798635.1 Planctomycetota bacterium
CCGCCATAACGACATTACCCGCATCCGCCTGCTCCGATTTAACGTGACTCCAGACCAACACCATCGCGTTGACTGCAAGCCCGGCACCAATGAGCCATAAGGCCGAAGACAAGGAACCACGAAAATTATCCGCTTTCTGATCCATTAACTGCCCATAGTAAGCCAAGCCCCGCCGGTTCCGCAAGGGCGATGTTATTTTTTTTCACAAATTCTGATCGTCCGGCGCACGGGAATCCACCCCCGCGGATGATCACGGCTGAAAGTCCAAACCGAATATTGCGTGTCCGTTTTATCTGCGTCGGCGTAATCCGAGGTTCCGCAACATTGGAAGGAATAAATATCCCGGGCACCTCGCAAGGGGATTTAGTCCCGCCCATCCTGTGCTAAATAATATCCAGAGGCCGCAACGGCCGCCGCGAGATCCGCTACGCTATCACGGGGGAACGCGGCGATCGCCCGCGCCAGGCCGACCGGGTCGCTACGGAAATTTGGCTGCTCACAAAGTAGCGCGGCAAACTCAATAAGTAGGGGGCGGCCCAGCGAAAAAACATCGTACGAATCCGGTGACTCATTGGGACGAATGATCTCTGGAGCGACGGATGCGAGGCTCGCCAGGGCGCGCCGCACGGCGACGGCTGCAGGTGCAGAATAAGGTTTGAATGGGGGCAACTCCGCGAGGAATTCCAAATCCGGGCAGACCCTGCGGTTTCGCACGGCGATTTTGTTGATCCAAAGCAGGGAAAATGGACCACCGATTGCCAGCAACAGGGCCAGCGATAAGCATGCGGGTATCAGAGCCGACCCCCACGGCTTAATGGCCCGCAGCCCAAACGGTGCGACCAGCATCGCCACCACTGCAACGAAAACGGCAATCAGCATAAGCGCATTCCGACGTCCGCGCCGGTTCCAGAGGGGAACATACTCCCCGGACGAGATCAGTCTTTCCCTGGCCTGAGCGCTTCCCAACCCAGCACGAGAATCAAGAAGCTTAATGATCTCCATCGGAAGTTCCTCGGGCAGTACTGCGGGGACGGATGCCGGTTCCGGGGTACCAGCCCAAGGCTGCAGGTTTGCGGATCGCAAGTCCAGTGTTCCGGACTCGTCGGGCCGCGATACCAAAGCATCCTCGCGGCGTGGTCGAGTGGCCAACCAAAACGGAAAAAGCAGGGGCTGGCCGAGCGCGTAAGCTGTGTAGAAACACAACGCGGCCATACCCAAAAACAGCGGGAGCATCAGCAACCGCGATAGAGGCAGGCCGGGAGCTCGCCCAATAGGGTGCTCGACGTAGCGATACCACCAGCCCCAAAGCAGGAACATCCCCATTGCCACGGAGGCTACAACCGCGCCCGCCCAGATGCCCAAGCAACCGACGGACCTCGCTTTATCGGCGCCGGAAATAGGGCGACGCTCCATACCTGATTCCGCCAACCCAGCTGTGTCTGAACGGCGCGCAAGGGGAAGGGGCCGGGCCGGGGCGGAATGCGTTTCCTTCTGGCGTGGTGAAAGGCGATTGATGACATGGCCCGCAATAACAACATCGAGCACTACAATTAAGGTGACGATCCAATATTCTGCTGGTGGCGCATGCGGGTTCCCGTTCGCGATTGCCAAGATGAATGCTTCGAGGCCAAACGCAATAAACGCCCATACGAGATACCCGAATCTTTCCATCCTCTAAGGTCCTTAACTAATACCGCGCGGCTTGTCCGCAGCCGACGTATCTTCCTTGGACTGCACGAATTGTCCATCCCCTCCCGAACGGTTATTTCCCTATTTTACGGCGGCGGAGAATATTCCGACACCGCCCCGGCAACGATCAAACGCGGCCTTTCGACCTGCAAAGCTGGTGACGCAGTTTGCCTGCATACAAAAGCGTCCTCCCGCATGAAACATCCTGGCCCGCGAGAGTTTACCTTTTCGCCAATACCCTGTCACGCTATGCTAGGCAATATGAACGCCACGGAACCCACATCGTCGGCATCCTCGGACTACAGACATGTCATCCATGTTCTGCCTGATGCGCTGATCAATAAAATCGCCGCCGGAGAAGTTGTTGAACGGCCCGCCAGCGTAGTAAAAGAACTTCTGGATAACGCGGTGGACGCAGGGGCCACACGATTGGCGATCACCATTGAAAACGGCGGCCGCACTCTGATTCGCGTGACGGATGACGGTTCGGGCATTTCCCCGGATCAGGTTGGCCTGGCGCTGGCCCGACATGCCACCAGTAAAATTCAGACCATAGATGATTTATTTGCCATTGAGACCATGGGCTTTCGTGGTGAAGCTTTAGCTTCCATCGCCGGGGTCAGCCATACCACGATTATTACCCGTCGGGCGCAGGATGATCAGGCGGTGCGTGTGGTGGCCCAGGAAAGTGTTCTGGATTCGCCGATACCCTGCTCTGCCCCGCCGGGCACCACCATCGAAGTGCGGGATTTATTTTATTGCGTGCCGGCCCGGCGTAAATTTTTGCGCGGCGATTCTACAGAGTTCGGCCATATTTCAGAAACGGTGTTGCGTACCGCCCTGGCGCACCCCGAAATCGCATTTTCACTAAGCCATAATGGTCGCGGCACGCTGAATCTGCCTGCCACCACCGATCCGCAAGCTCGTGTGATTGCGGCTTTAAATAAGGAATTGCAGGGCCAGCTTGTGGCATTGGATCATGTTGAGTCTGGAATTCAGGTGGAAGGTTTTGTTGGAAAACCCGCCACCGCACGGGCCACGACACATTATCAATATCTGTTTCTCAATGGCCGGTATATTCGGGACCGCTCGATTTTTCATGCCGTGAAGGAATCTTTCCGCGGTCTTATTGAACCACAGGCTCAGCCGGTAGCGGTCATATTTTTGCACATGCCACCGGCCGCATTTGATGTGAATGTGCATCCGCAGAAAATTGAAGTGCGATTTCGCGAGTCGAATCTGCCGTATCGGGCGGTGCTGGCGGCCATTCGGCAGCGACTGTTGGGTTCGGATCTGACTCCACCCATGCGATTAACCTCCCCGCCCAGTGCGGAAAAAGCGGAACAATTCATGGCGAATCAGACCCAGGAGCGCCGGCAGGTGATCGCCGAATTTTTCCGCGATCCACTGCCGCTGCAACAATCGCTGGATTTGCCGGTAGCCCAACAGCCCCAAAACCCCGCAAGCAACACCCCCGCCACCAACTTTAATAGGCCGGATACTGCCCCGTACACGGAACATAATGCCGCGATGCCGATGCCTTCGGGCACAGCCCAACCGGGTGCGGGCGCTACGGCAGTGTTTCCCGCCACGTCATCACCGCCGCTTGCCGCGGGCGGGCCAAAATTTATGCAATTCCACAATAGTTTTATCGTGGTGGAAGATGGCGATGGGCTGCTGGTTATCGACCAGCACGCCCTGCATGAACGCGTGATTTACGAAAGCCTTTTGGCGCGGGTGCGGGCTGGAACCATTTCCGGCCAGCGGCTGCTGCTGCCCGTGGTCGTATCCGTCAGCGCGCGGCAACTTGCGGGGTTGGAACGCGTGCGGCCACTGCTGGCGTCCCTGGGAATTGAAATTACGCAGTTTGACGCTTCAAGCGTGGCGGTACAAAGCCTGCCGAGCCTCCTGTCCCGGCTCAACACCATGGATTTTATCAAGGGAGTGCTTGATAAAGTTGCCGAGGAATCCGCCCGAATTACCGATGAGGAATTACTGCACGAGGTGCTGGATATGGCCGCGTGCAAAGCCGCGGTGAAGGCCGGGGACCCGTTGGCTAATCAGGAAATTGCGGCACTGCTGGCACGCCGAATGGACGTGCAGCGCTCCAGTAATTGCCCACATGGCCGCCCCACCACCATTCGCCTGGACCGCCGGGATCTGGAGAAGCAGTTTAAGCGACGGTGAAGCATTAACATAGCAATATATATTTACGCCTTGCAAAGGTCGCTGGCGATAAGCCACTATGGATTTTATGGATAAAGCATCAGCCGATCATCTGCCGATTCACTTGATTCCGTATCCGAAACAGTGCGAATCTGCGGAAGGTGAACTTTATTTTCCAGCAGGCCCGCCGTTCATTGATTTTCCGTTACATGACCCCGGCCTGTGCGATGCGGCGGCGGAACTTAGAGATCTGATAATCGCCGCCCCCCTTTCTTCAGTCGCAGCAAAACCTGCAACCGCCCCGATCATCAAGCTCGTATGTCATGCTGCCATCCCCCATCCCCAAGGCAATGAGCTGCACATAACCCGCAACGGGGCAACCGTTACCGCAAAAACGCCCATCGGTTTATTTTATGGCATGCAAACACTCATTCAAATCGCCCGCCAATATGGCCGAGCTTGGCCGTGCCTGCACATTATTGATACTCCGGATTATGAGCGTCGCGGGTTTTATCATGACGTATCGCGCGGCAAAGTACCCACGCGGCACACGCTGTTATGGCTGGTCAAGCAATTGGCTGCCCTGAAAATCAATGAGTTCCAACTCTACATTGAAAATGTCTTTGAGTTTTCCGGTCACGCCGATATGTATGCTTCAACCACGCCGCTGACCGCGGATGATATACATGCAGTTGATGCGCTGTGCCGCAGATACCACATTGATTTCGTACCGTCACTGACCTCATTGGGCCATTTTGACAAAATTCTCCGCCTTCCCCGCTATCGCCATCTGGCGGAAATTGAGCCTGCCGAGCTGCAACGCAGAGGAATTAAAACATGGTCGGATGACCCTTGGACCCTGTGCGTGACGGATCCTGACGCCAAAGCGCTTTTAACGCAAATGTATGCCGATTTTCTCCCGCATTTTTCCAGCCCGAATTTTAATATCTGCTGCGATGAATCCTGGGATCTGGGCTTGGGCCGCAGCGCTGCGGCTGCAAAAACCATGGGCATTGGGGGTTTGTACGTGCAGTGGGTAAAGTTCTGTTCCGAGCTTGCCGCCCGCCATGGGAAACGGGTGCAACTTTGGGGTGATATTATTCTCAATCATCCGGAACTGATTCACCAGCTTCCCGAAAATGCCACGCTGCTTGAATGGGGCTACGCCGGTGACCATCCATTTGATGAGCACGGAAAACTTTTCGCCGCATCAGGCCGGGCATTTTATGTATGCCCCGGGACATCCACCTGGCAATCTCTGGGGGGCCGCTGGGACAATGCGATAGCGAATTTGCACAACGCCGCTCAGTGTGGCTTGAAATATGGCGCTGCAGGATTTTTGAATACCGACTGGGGAGATTATGGCCATCAGCAGGCCTTGGCCGTAAGCTTGCTGCCGATGGCGTACGGTGCGGCGGTGGCGTGGAACGCGCAACAGAATTCCGCCCAGGAACACGCATTTTCAGCAGGTCTTCATCTGCTGGGCGATCAAAGCGGTAACTTCGCGGCAGCCATGGAGGTAATCGGCAACGTCTACCAGCGCATCACCCAAGATCCGCTGCCCAACGCCTCACTGGATTTTAAGCTTATGCGCGAGCCTTGGAACCAGAAAGAATTTCTGAATCTCACTAACATGCAATTGCTGGAACAGGAATATCAGCAAATTTCCGCAGCTACTTCCTGCTTTGAATCCCCCGCCACCGCGTTAAATCCCGATCAAGCGTTGGCTTGGCAGGAGTTGGCGATCACCCGCGATCAGATTCTCTATACCCTGTCGCGCACCATGGCCCGGCTTGATTTCTCCGCGCATGGAAAGACCATTCGGAAAACTTCCGATCAGCAAATCCAACTTCTGGAAGCGATAAAAGATCGCTACGAAATTCTCTGGCTTCAACGCAACAAGCCCTCTCGCCTCGCAGATATCCTGACTATTTTTGATCAGCGCATCCACGAACATCGCGAAAATTCCGCAGTTGCCCCAAAAAAGGTGTCAGGTACCTTTTTTTGATTTGCTGGCGCGTTCACCGCGCTGTCGGATTCTGGTGAACCGCTCCTGTTGGGCAATCGCGGTAAAAAATGGCCCCTCGCGCG
>JAJZGH010000035.1 GCA_021798635.1 Planctomycetota bacterium
CATAAGCAAAGCGTGGAGTATAACCGCAGATTGCAATTGGCACATCCTAATCGGGCGGCGGCCCGATTAGAGCAGGCGAGAGGAGAAAGTTGAAAGTGGAGCAAATTCGGCGCAAAAGAGCGGCTGCCGCCGAGACCACAAAACTCCTGCGGTCACATGTTCACCTGATCTCGGCTGAATCGGGATGCGGCCCGATTAGCGCAGTAGATGTGAGCAGGGTCATCGCGGTATCGGAAGAGGAAAGCAGTTCTGGTTGCCACGGCCTTTTTAACGATCGCTGCAAATAACGCGTAGGCAGGTCGCGGAGTACGCAAGCCCGGTACTTATCCGCGCTATCCGCGTAATCCGCGGTTTTTTTTCGCAGCCGGATTCCGATCCTATACCGAATGCCGCGATTTTAGCGTGCCTCTCACGCAAGTCATACAGACCCCCTCCCCCGTCGCGCTACGGGATATCCGAAAACTAGCTACGTCCCCGTTTCTTTCTATACACGGTTTATTTGCCTGGGTTGGAATGCGATTTTAGCGCAGCGTCGAGGGCGTTGTGGAGGGCAGTTGCGTCTTTGATTTTTCCGGATTTCAGTTGCGCCAGGACGGTTTTGTACGCCTGGGCGTGGGGGAAGAATTGTTTGAACTTTGCCAACTGTCTTTGAACCTGCCGGAGTTTGGCTGGGGTTGTGCTGAAGTTGATGTACCATACGCCGTGCTCCCGTATCAGCGGTGCACGCCGCGAGGGGGAAAATGCGATGACGTTGATCTGTCCGGGCGTCTGGATGGGGGCCGCAAATCGGCCATTGACGTGCCAGCGGATCGGTCGGCCGCGCGGTCGCGTAATAGCGGGCCAGCCGAGCGTGGCCTTTGTGATGTGTGCCGCGTGTAATTCAATCACACCAAAGCGCTTCTTGGCGACCGGCCAAAGGCCATATCCGAACATGGCCGCTGTCGCATTGTTCAACCTCCTTGCAAGGTGCTTTTCTAAAGCTGTGGGAGCCCAGTAAAGTTGGTTCATCGCGTTAAAGTTGCCGCTGTTGGATTCGCGCATCATCAACATAGTAAGTTGGGCCGGTGTTGCCCGGCCCGCGGGGGCTGTGAGTATTTTTGGCTTAACGGCGGGCGACATTGCCGCCACCGTAGAAACCGGTGCACTGTTTTGTGGATGCATGGACATTGCAAAAACCTCCGATGGCAGCGGCGTGGGCTTTAGCGCAAAATTGCGGAATGTAACCCAGTAACGCGGCCGCGTGATCCAAACATAACGCTTTATATTGTCTGCGGAAACCGGAATTGTTTCGGCCCAATATTCCCCCGACGCCGCTGAGCGAGAGGTCTGAAATCGGGAGAATGCGGAGGATGCGTAGTGGTCCGGCAGATATCCGGGATATGGAGCCACCAGGTGCCCTTTTCGGTCTATTGCTCCGACTGCAATCGCCTGCCGTGGAAATCCTGCCGATTGAGGCCGTAAAAGCATCATACTTACCGAAGCCGGGGTACCCAATAATGGTATTGGATTGGCCGCATTCCGTGTTAGCTGGTACGCACCGAACTTTTTACCCTGAAACAGGAACTTCGGCGCAGTCTGAGTCGCGATATCTTTGGTAGGCTTAGCGGTGCCGATGATATTCCACGGTCCGGTGTCGAATCCGACATGCAGCACGCTGCGCTTAGGGTAGGCCTGGATAGGTTGGATCGCAAAACCATTGCTTATCTCATCAGTTGGAACGGTACCGGCACGCTTAACGGGAAGTTTGATCCATAGGGATACTCTGGCATCCCCAGCGGGGAGATTACCATCTAAGGAGACTCCGCCAGCTGCGCGGGGCTGACCATCCGGAGCCCATGCACACAGCGGCCACGCATCGGAGCCAATTCCGTGCAAAGCCACCTGCACATCACCAGGCAGCGATTTGGTCCAGCGTTTGCTTCCCCAGGTGGGAGCAGCCTGTTGCCCAACGGCGAATCGGTGCCAGGCAACGGCAACCGCAGCAAGTTTTTTCAGTGCTGCCGGACCTTCGCGCAGATAGAACGGCAGGTCGAGGTACCCGCCGCGCCGCAGCATGCCCAGATATTCTGTCGGGTATTTCTCAACCTCCAGCACCACAGCGCTGTACCACTTATCGCCTGGAAAACTGATCGCGCGCTGCAACAGGACCACGGCACGCCCCGTGTGGATATTCAAGGTGTGGTTAAATACATACGGGACGTTCGGGGGTTGCTGTTCCCCTTTTGGCAAGGACTCCAAGACCGATACCGACGAGCTTTTCAAAAAGCTTAGATGCACGCGTATTGAATTTGCCCGCAACTGGCCGCGGACCGTCGGGAACAGGCTGAGAAAAACAGTCGGGTGCATTGGCTGCGCCGGAAATGGGTGCATGATACCGTTTATGCCGGAGTATTCCGGGAGCGAAAATTGCTGCTTATATACAGCCCAATGCACCCAATGACCCAGTGTCGGTTGTCCAGCGCCCTGCGGGCTGGTCAACATTGTACGCAGTGTACTGGCTTGAATGTTGTACGTCTGAATCCCACCCGGGTCCGTTGCAATCAACTTTCCACTGCGCCGCAGTGCCATAGCAAAACCGCGATCTACCAGTGCCACGTACTCGGCACAGGCGGGTCGGTCGACGCCGTACCCCGAGGTCAAGGCCCCGGAAATCGTCCGAGTCATTCCCGGCCCTACTTCGACCACCCGCTGAATTGGCGCAAGCGCCGCAACGCCGATCGCCAGCGCCACTGCCACAGCCCCTGCTCCGGCAATGGCCGGGACGTGCGCGTTGTGAAAGGCGATGCTTCGCGCGGCATGAGAAGCCGTCGGGCTTACCGGAGCTTTTCCGTTTATGGCTTGGAAAATCCTTACAGCCAGGCCCGCCGGTGCGCTTCCCGCTCCGAGCGCCAATAAGCCCGTCACGGCCAGAGAATCCATCGGAATGCCTTTTCGGGCCATCATAAGGCGCAGCTTTTCCACAGCGCGGGACGTGCGCTTTTCTGCCGCCGCTTCGGATATGTGCAGTTGCTCCGCCACTTGCCGGGCGGATTGGTTCTGGAAATAGCGTGCCACAACCACATTTCGATCGGCCGTGGATAGCCGTTGCAGGGCCGCATCCAGCGATTGGAGATGGTCCAACTGGGAATCCCTCGCCCCATCGGCAGAGCCGGGAGCCTCTTCATTTCGCATCGCTGCCGCCTTTCGCTCGCGGACTTTTCGCCGCTGCTCTGATCTGCGAATATCATTGCACGCATACCGGATCGCCCGCACCAGCAGGCCGCCGAGGGGCTTCTTCAGACTGCCGCGTTTGCGCCATAAAGCCAGCAGAACCGCCTGTGTGGCATCATCCGCCAGACCGCTATCGCCAAGGTGGCGGCGGGCCATGGAATATATCCAACCGATGTGTTCTGTAATCAAGGTTTCAAATTGCTCACCCTCCGGGGCAACACGGTTGGCTGTATTATTTCCATCTTGCATCATCGCATGAGTTCCCAATTCCATATCCTCTGTACCCGTTCCTATTGTTATATAGCCGCCGAGCAAAATTCCGGACAAAATTATTTTTGCGGCGGCGCGTGCCGGGGATTCACTGATGATACCTTGCAATCCGATGGCAAAAACAGGGCCGATAACACCTGCCAAACGGGAATGCGCCATTATTTATATGGAATCTTGTCCAAATAAAGGTGTCAGGTACCTTTAATTTGGGATATGGTCGTAGCGGTTTACCGTTGCACCCTTGGGGGGCGGAACAGGACCGCACAATTTAATTGAATGGCGTTCTGCGGCCAGTAATGCTGCCGTGTGGAGTTAATTACAGGGCCGCGTATTGGGCGGCGTCGGGCCGACAAGGTTGGGATTATGATATAAAATACGTCCATCGTCGGCGTCGATGAAATCGGCGATGCCAATTGTCCGGGAGAATTATGGCGACACTCGGCCCTGTTGATATGTTGGTAATCGGTGGTTACTTCGCACTGGTTGTGATGACCGGGCTGTTGATGAGCCGCCGGGCGGCGCAGGGGATGGAGAGTTATTTTCTTGCGGGGCGATCCCTGTCATGGGTGCTGCTGGGAATTTCCGGCATGGCACTGTGGTTTGATCTGACCGGCACGATGCTGATCACATCTTTTTTGTACTTGCTGGGGCCGCGCGGGTTGTTTATTGAATTTCGCGGCGGCGCGGTGCTGGTGCTGGCGTTTATGCTGGCGTTTACCGGCAAGTGGCATCGCCGATCGCAATGCCTGACGGCGGCGCAATGGTACACCTTCCGCTTTGGACAGGGGCGGGCGGCAGAGCTGGTGCGATTTCTGACAGCCGTGATGGGCATTGTTCTGGCGGTTGGAATGCTGGCGTATCTGGTGCGCGGGGCGAGTCTGTTTCTGGGAATGTTTTCGCCGTTTTCACCCATCCTTACCACCGCAATGATTATTGCCATGGCAACACTTTATACGATGTTCGCAGGATATTACGGGGTAGTGGTAACCAATATGATTCATGGGGTGGTGCTGATTGCGGCGTGCATTACGGTCGCGGTAATTGCGTGGCACAGCTTTGCCACGGTTGCGACGCTTTCACAGATCGCGCACGGCGTAACAGGCAATGCGCAATGGACCAATTCCGCACCCTCTTGGCAGGTGCACACGCCTCCGGGATATGGGCCGTACCATGATCTGATTTTTATTGTATCTTTTTATCTGTTGCGCAATGTTATTGGTGGGCTGGGCAGCGGGGCCGAACAACGTTACTTTGCAGCCCGCAGTGACCGCGATTGCGGATTACTGTCTCTGCTGCAGGCTGTTACGTTGATGTTTCGCTGGCCGATGATGATCGGGTACGCTATTTTAGGAATTCTGCTGGTGCATCACATGTATCCGGAACCGGCCGTATTACAGAACGCTTCAACGCTGATACATCACTATTACCCACACACTGTGCCGGCCTTCTGGCAGGATCTGCTGGGGCGCATCGGGCATGATCCCCAACGCTATCCCGCCGGGCTGATTGCCGGACTGCAACATATTCTGGGAAATCATTGGCAGGCTCGCTTGCCGCTGGTTGGCTATACAGGCACGATAGACCCGGAATTAATTCTACCGGCGGTGCTCAAGTCCATTATGACTCCCGGAATTCGGGATTTGCTGCTTATCGCCATGCTGGCAACCATGATGACTTCTCTGACGGGACAGGTAAATACCGCCACCGCATTGCTGGTCAATGATATTTACAAAAATTTTCTGCGACGCAACGCGAAAAACCGGGAGCTGATTTTAACATCCTACGCAGGGACGCTGATCATCGTTGGAATTGGCTTTTTCCTGGGGGTTGAGGCCGAAAGTATCAACAACCTGTGGGGCTGGATCATCATGGGACTCACCGCCGGCACCCTGGGTCCGATGGTGCTGCGGCTTTACTGGTGGCGCTGTAATGCGTGGGGCGTGGCGGCGGGAACATTCGCGGGCGGATCGGCTGCGATTATTCAGAGGGTGGCCGCACCCAATCTGCTGGAATGGAAGCAGTTTGTCTTCATGACGACGCTGTCTTTTCTTGCGACCATCCTCGTATCGCTGCTGACCGCTCCGACACCCAGCGCGGTCACGGAACACTTTTACCGCGTCACCCGGCCATTCGGATTGTGGGGGCCGGTGCGCAAAATATTTTCCAACGAAGAGCAGAAAGCTCTGGCGACCGAGCACCGCAACGATATGCTCACTGTGCCCTTCGCGCTGTTGTGGCAGGTCACACTGTTTCTGCTGCCGATGCAGTTGGTGATGAAGGCTTACCATTCCTTCTGGCTCACGCTGCCGCTATTTATCCTCGGCGTTGCGGGCATGTATATATTCTGGTGGCGGAAACTACCGGGGGCAAGTACGGACATAGCCGAAACCGCAGTCCAGGGCGTGCCGAGGTAATGGTGGGCATGGCGATGACGCGACGCAAGGATTATGAAATCGCTTTCCGGCTTGACTGCCTATCATAAGCAGGCCAAGATAGTAAATGAGGTGCCGACGTGATGGAAATTGACCAGCTTTTGGCGGACATGGAATCTTTCCGCGTCGAGCGCACCGAGTCCCTTTCGGACTCGGATAAATTCTGCAAAGCAATATAGAAAAACAATAGTCCGAAGTTGGATTATTTCGTCGGAGGAAATCACCTGCTAATGACTGTGAGGAAGCATCTGTGAAGACCATTGCGTTTTTTAACACCAAGGAGGGCGTGGGCAAAACATCAATGGTTTACCATCTGGCCTGGATGCTGCGGGACATGGGCCATAACGTACTGGCCGTTGATCTCGATCCGCAGTCTAATCTTACGAGCATGTTTCTCGACGACTCAAAACTAGAAAATCTCTGGCCTGACGGTGAACATCCCGGCACAATCCTTGGCGCGGTGCAACCCTTGATTAACAGCATGGGCGACGTCCTGGCACCACCACCAGTTCCTATAGCCGACAACCTTTCGATTATTGCCGGTGATCTGGGGCTTAGCGCGTTTGAGGACCGCTTATCTGAAGCTTGGAGGAAGTGCCTCGATGACAACCAGCCGATCGCCGGCGACGGGTTTCGAGTTGTCACGGCATTTTATCGCCTGATGGAGTCGGCGGCGAAACAATGCGGCAGCGATCTAGTGCTCATTGATGTCGGGCCGACTATAGGAGCCATGAATCGTGCAGCACTGGTGGCCGCAGATTTTGTTGTCATTCCCCTGGGCGCTGACGTCTTTTCCATGCAGGATCTGCGCAACTTGGGTCCCACGCTCCGCGATTGGAGGCAGGGATGGCTAACGCGAAAAGCAGGAAAAGTACCGGTGGGCCTATCCCTGCCGTCGGGCAGTATGAGTCCTCTTGGTTATGTTCTGCTGAATCCGTCGGTCCGCGAATACAGGCCGCTCAAATCCTATTTGAAATGGGTGAATCGCATCCCGAAAATCTACCGCCGTGAAATCCTTGGTCAGGAACCGCACGCGCAGACTGCGGCCGAAGAACCTAACCAGTTGGTGGTGCTGAAAGACTTCAGGAGCCTTATGCCCATGACTCAGGACGCGCGAAAACCTATGTTTCATCTGACCCCAGCGGATGGTGCCATCGGCGGCCATGCTGGTGCGGTTCAAGATTGCGGGAAGCAGTTCCGACAGTTGGCGGAGCGCATTTTGAAGAATGTCGACGACCGGCAATTACCCGGTGGCCCGGAATTCGTGCCGGTGGGCTTGTAGCCATAATTGCCAGGGGCCGGAGTGTTGGGGGAATTTCTGGCCGGTTTGGAAGGTCAGATCATCCCACGCGGCCTGAACGATTGCGACGTTGCGGTCATCAAGCGCGTTAATGAGTGTTTCAATAACCGGGCGCGTTTTGTAGGATTTGAGAGCTTCAGCGGCGTAAATGCGGACTTGCGCGTTGGAATCGTGATGCAAGCGGGAAATTAAATCCGGGATCAACATTGGATTGCTTACATACGTGGCGGCCATGGCTGCACACAAACGCACAAACTGCGAAGGATCCGTCAAGCCCCGCTGCAAATCCGGCGCGACAGACGCCTGCCCGGAAGTGCCCAAAGCCACCAAAGCCTGGCCGCGCACCAGCGGAGAAGGGGAACTCTCCGCCAGGCGATAGGCATCCATATATGGCTTTTCGTGGCCCCATTTCTGGCGGGCCATCCAGGCAATGGCCGCGCGCTGGGTGTCGGGATTATCGGTGGCAAAAAGATTCCGGGCCTGCGTTACGACTGAATGCCCCCCCTGCATATGCTTCATCCAATTTTGCACCAGAGAATTAAAATTCTGCGAATCATTGTCGCCCGAGGAGCACCCGGCCAGCAGCATCGGCAATGCCATGCAGGCGGCAACAACGCTGCCAACAACACACAGGCGATACGCTACGTGAACAATTTTTTGATAGGGACTCATCATTTTTCCGTAACCGCCGCTTCCAACATTTCAGGGTCCACCCAAACCGGCTGGGAAATCGACCTGCCGAGAAAGCGATTTGCCAGGCTTTCAAATCTCTGGCCCTGATCTGTCACATAACAGGTCAGTGTGCCGCCATCGGGCGCGCCGGGATGCAGCGCCTCCATTGTATGAAGCTTTTCCCGAACGACCAAGGCAGTCTGATCCGCTGAATCAACCAGAGTTGTCAAAGGTCCGATCAGGCGGCTGATGGTCTTGGCATAAATGGGGTAATGCGTGCAGCCCAGGATCAAAGCCGGGGGGTTTAACGATTTCAGCGGTGCCAGATATTCCGCCAGCACCGCTTGGACTACGGGGCTGTCTTCCGGACGGCCTTCTTCAATCATGGGCACCAGCAACGGACAGGCCCTGCCGACCAGATGCACAGCGGAATCTCTTCGATTGACCGCGTGCACATACGCTCTGCTGGCGATGGTGGCCTCCGTAGCCAGCAGGCCTATGGCGCAATCACCGTCGGGCCGCTGCCGGCGGGCCAGGCGGACAGCGGCCTCGGCACCGGGTTCCAGCACGCCGATAACCGGTACGGGAAATTCATTTTCCAGTTCCTGCAGAGCGGTAGCGCTGACGGTATTGCAGGCTACAACCAGGAGCTTGGGATTCATCTGCATGAGAAAGCGCAGGCATTGGCGGGCAAACTGCAGCACAGTGCGCGGAGATTTTGTGCCATAGGGCAACCGGGCCGAATCACCAAAATAAATTAACGATTCCGCCGGTAAGTGCCTGTGCATAGCCTGCACCACGGTTAATCCGCCAAGGCCTGAATCAAAAACGCCAATGGGGCTGGTGGCGTCGCTGGGGCTGCTTGATTGCGTTTCCATTTTTTCCAAGGTCATTGATTCCCATGAGTACCGGAGCTAACGGCGACCCTACCGATCAACGCTGCATTCACAGATGACTGATCGCCGGAATATTTATGTGTTTAGTTTACCGCAGGCTGCGACGGATGCCCAGAGTACAGGTCGAATCTCGCAGCACTGTTATGCCATTGGCAGGGCACTACGCCGCTTTCCACTGATGCAGCAGGATTGTTACGTCCTCCGCAGTGCCGGCGCGGGAGTAGAGATTTCCCTGTACCAGATCGCAACCTAAGCGACGAACCACCATACCCTGATCCTGCGTTTCCACGCCGCCGGCCGCGACTTGTATACCCAGGCGATGCGTAAGATCCGCAAGACCGGAGAGTAAATCAATGTCGGCCGGAGAGTTAGGCAAACCGGTAATAAATTGGCGGTCAAATTTGACCTGATTAATAAGCAGTTGCCGTAGACACGCCAGCCCCCCGCTGCCGCCGACGAAATCATCGAGTGTCAATCCCACACCCATTTGCCGAATGTGTCGCAGAATCGGCTGGGCATCGGCTTGGAGGAGTCCGGATTCCGTGATTTCCAGATACAGACTTTGCGCTTCCATACCACTGGAAGCCAACATGCTTTCCACAGATGCTATGAGATTTTGATCCGAACACTGAAATGGCGAAATATTAAATGCCAGGCGCAGGTTTAGCCCCTGCCGCCGCCAAACGGCCATTTGGTCTCCGGCTTTTTGCAGCAGCACCGGCCCGAGCTTGCGCATAAAGCCGCAACGTTCTGCAATGGGAAGAAATTCGCCGGGAGCCAGCAGGCCCAGTTCGGGGTGTCGCCAGCGCAAAAGCGCTTCCACAGCGACGGGCTTAAGCGTTTGCGCGTCCAGCAGGGGTTGATAATGAAACTCAAACTCTTTGGCCTGCAGGGCGTGTTGCAATCCGCCCCGCAGTCGCGTCTCGCGCGTAATCTGATCCGTCAGGGCGGAATTATGGAATGCCAATTTACGCCCCCCCTCCCGCTTGGCCCGGTACATGGCCTGATCGGCGGCGGCCAGCAGAGCTTCCGGGGATTTGCCATTGCGCGGATACATCGCCGCCCCAATGCTCACACCCACATACACCACTGAACCATCGGCAACAATAGGCTGGCGCATCGCTTCGATCAGGCGGTGGGCCAATTCCGCAGGATCGCTTTCATTGGAAACCGCGGGAATAAAAACGGCAAATTCGTCCCCGCCAATCCGCGCGATCATGTCACCGGTGCGGGCGCTTTGCCGAAAGCGCTGGGCTACTTCGCACAAGACATGATCACCGGCGCTATGCCCCAGACGGTCATTGACCGGTTTGAAACCATCAAGATCTAAAAACAGCACGGCTGCTTTGCCGTCAATCCGCTGCGCCTGCGCCAGGCCATAGGTCAGCCAATTCATAAACATGGCGCGGTTGGGCAACGCCGTTAAAGGATCGTTATTGGCGTTAAGCGCGAGATGATCAGTCATTTCTTTTGTGCGGCGCGCAATTCGGACACTGCGCCAATACATTCCCAGTAACGTCACCAACAGGACCGTACCGAATCCGGTCGCTGCCAGTTGCATCATGCGCAAACGACGCTGCACCAGCAGACGCTCATACACGGCCACGCGATGGTATTGGCTTCTGATGGCGGAAAGTTGAGACCGCAGCATATCCATTAACTGCTTGCCAACATTCGTGCGCACGATATTGGCGGCAGCATTGAATCCAAGGTTGGTGCGGATATGGATCGTCTGATCAATTTCCGCAATTTTCCGAGCCGCCATAGTCCGCATGGTGGCAATCAGGCTGGCATTCACGGCTGTTGGCGGCAAAAGCCGGCCGAGCCGTTGGATTCGCTGATCAATTGAGGCCCGCCCGCGACGGTAGGGTTCCAGATAGCTTAAATTGCCGGTGATCAGATATCCGCGCTGGCCGGTTTCAATATTCTGTAAGCCGATAAGAATCGAATCGGCCGATTCAACAATCGCGTCAGCATGGCGTTCACGCTGCTGCGCCGACCATGTACGGGCCTCCTGACCCATGACCAGAATTCCCAGCGCAATAACCGCCAGAATGGCCAGTAACCCCAAAAAAACAGTTTCCACCTTCGGAAAGGGCGGCCTCATACGCCGGAAAAAATCCACCGTTCGCATAATTCTACCGACCTTCCCGATTCAATCGCTTGACCCACAACCTCTGGGCTGACTCTGCGTAGCACTCTTTCGGAACCCTGTGTTTCCGCCGGCACACCATTGTGCCAACGCTCCAGCGATAATTCAATTGCTGATTAGTCGGATTTCCAGCAACCGATAATCAGCGCTCCACCAAGCCCATAACTCGCAGCCATCTGGTACTATAGTGGGAACGGATTAAAGTCCGGAACCTGGTCACCGACTCGGAGATGCAGACATGTCGCAATTCATGGGCAGCTTTTCAGATGATGCTGACAACACGATTCCTTTAGCCTCGGAACCGCCCGTACCCGCGGCATCATCGCCGCCTCCGCCTCCGACACCCCCGCCCCTACCGCAATCACCAGCCTCCCCAGCCACGGCGGCCAATCGGGTCATGGCTTCGGATGTGCAGACGGTGGAGCAGCTCGCACGCGCTTATCAGGCCATCACCGAGCAGTTAAGCAAATATATTGTGGGACAGACCGAGGTTATTCAGCAGGTACTCACTGCCATGTTCTGTCAGGGCCATGTGCTGCTGGTGGGTGTGCCGGGTCTGGCCAAGACCATGCTGGTTAAAACCATCAGTGATGTGCTGCAGCTTGATTTTAA
The DNA here is from genome assembly GCA_021798635.1 of Planctomycetota bacterium. The sequence continues at coordinate 11,545 of JAJZGH010000035.1, forward strand.
GCGGGTGCAGTTCACACCTGATTTAATGCCCTCGGATATCACCGGCACCGATGTGCTGGAAGAAGACAAAGCCACCGGCCGACGGGCGTTCAGGTTTGTCCGCGGCCCAATTTTCGCCAATATTGTTCTGGCTGATGAAATCAACCGCACGCCGCCGAAAACGCAGGCCGCCCTGCTGGAAGCCATGCAGGAGCATTGCGTCACTGTCGGCGAGACCACCTTTGAACTGCCCCAGCCGTTTTTTGTTCTGGCCACTCAGAATCCAATCGAACAGGAAGGCACGTATCCGCTGCCCGAGGCGCAGTTGGATCGATTCATGTTCATGACTCTGGTGAACTACCCGAAGCCCGATGAAGAAATACAGATCATGAAACAGGCGACAGCCATCTACCGCCCCGCTTTGACCCGGCTGCTGGATGCCGCGACAATTCTGCACTTGCAGCAGGTGGTGCGGCGCGTGCCCGTGGCGGATCATGTCTATCAGTTTGCCCGTGATCTGGTGCGTGCCACCCGCCCCCGCGAAGCGGAAGCCAAACCGTGGCTCAATGAACTGGTGCAATGGGGTGCCGGGCCGCGGGCCAGCATTTATCTGATTATGGCCGGCAAAGCCCGAGCCATTTTGCACGGACGGATGCACGTGAACACCGATGATATTATCAAGGTGGCCCATCCGGTGCTGCGCCATCGTATTCTGACCACCTTCAGCGCTGAAGCCCAAGGCATGACCAGTGATAAAATTATTGACCGACTGCTGACAGAACTTCCGGGGATAACCGCACCGTAAAACCCGACACCGCGGCTGACAAGCCGCTATCCGGCAGTGTATAAGCCAGTAAGATGGAACCGACGCCCATGACCGCAACACAACCCAGCACGATGCCGACGGCCGGCAACCGGGCCGCAACAGCCCTGCTGGACCCGAAGATGCTGTCTAAAATCAGCCGGCTGGATATGGTGGCGCGGCAAGTCATGGACGGATATGTACAGGGGATGCACAAATCCAAGCATATTGATTTTGCCATTGATTTTGCGCAGCATCGCCAATATGTGCCCGGCGATGATGTGAAACGCATTGACTGGCGGCTGCTGGCTAAATCTGATCGCTATTACATCAAACAATATGAAGTGACGACAAACCTGCGGGCGTTTATTCTTCTCGATTGCAGCGGCTCCATGGCCTATAAGGGAAAAGCGCCTTTATCCAAATATCGTTATGGTCAATTCATGGCCGCGAGCATGGCGTATCTGACGCTGCATCAACAGGACTCGGTGGGCCTGATCACTGCGGATAACACCATCAGGGATTTTATACCATCGCGCTCCACGCCATCGCATCTTATTAACATCATCAACACCCTGCAAGCCCGACAGCCCGGCGGAGAATCCAGCCTGGCGGAATTGCTGCATCAAATTGCCCAGCAGATTACCCACCGGGGTCTGGTGATTATTATCAGCGATTTTTTTGAAAATCCGGCGGTACTGGTCAGCGCTTTGCATCATTTCCGTCACCGCCGCCACGAAGTGCTCATGCTGCATGTGATGGATGACGATGAGCTGAATTTCCCGTTCCGCAAATGGACGCTTTTTCAGAATATGGAATCGCCACAGCAGCGGCTCCGGCTGGATCCGGCGATGATGCGGCGACAATATCTGGATAATTTGCGGACCCATTTGACCATGCTGCGGAGCACGGCGGCGGATTTGAATATCAGCTACAGCCTGTTCAATACCTCCAGCCCTTTTGATCATGCGTTGTCGGAATATCTGGCCAACCGGATGAAAGGGCGCCGGGCATGACGAGGGCCGCGCATCATGTTTGAACTTCCCTGGATGCTTACGGGATTGATGGCGATCGGCATTCCTGTTGCCATTCACCTGCTGCATCGGCAGAAAACCACGCCGATTAACTGGGGCGCCATGATGTTTCTGCAAGCCAGTGACGTGCTGAAGAAAAAACGCCGCAATCTTGACCACTGGCTGTTGCTGCTGGTGCGCATTGCCTTGCTGTTACTGCTGGTTTTGCTGCTGGCATGGCCAATTCTACCGGCGGGAGCCGTCAAACAACTCTCGGGCGGCTCATCAGCGGATGTGGTCATTGTGCTGGATCATAGCATTTCCACCGGCATTCTGGATGGGCGGCGAACCGTGTTCGCGCATGAAATTGCTGCGGCCAAGCGCATCGCCGGCACATTAAGCCGGCAGGATACGCTTTCGATTGTCATTGCCGGCCACCGCCCGTACAGCCTCACCCGGTTTCCCGTGGCTGTCTCAGATCGTGCCGATGTGCAAAGCAAACTATTGGCTCCGCTGCATGAGTTACCTATGGGGATGGCAGGTGCCTCCATCCCGGCGGCAATTCAGCAAGCCCGCCGGGCGGCGCGGCGCGGGGCGTTGTTTGATAAAGTGATTTTTGTTGTTTCTGATCAGCGTGTGGTTTCCTGGCAGCCGCGACATGCCGTGGAATGGAAGGCCGCCTACGGTGGGAAAAACGCGGGAAAACATCTGGCGGTATTTGATTTGCCGGTCATCGCCCATAGCGCTCTATCGGATATTGCAATTGGCCCGTTGCACATTGAACCATCATTTCCTGCTGTGGGCCGGCGGGTAACCGTGCTGTTTGGCGTCAGCAATTCCGGGCCGCTGTCGGTGGCATCCATTCCCATAGATCTGCTGTACGATGGCGCACCGATGGATCATATCATGATTCCTCGCCTGCAGGCCGGGCGCAGCACCACCGGAATTATGCACCTGCGCATTGCCTCGGCGGGGTCGCACTGGATCACGGTGCGCACGGGAATCCAGGACGCCCTGGCGGCGGATAACCAATCCACGGCCGTGATTCAGGCGTGGAAACACATCCCGGTATTAATTATTGACAGCCAACTGGGTTCGCTTGGGCATTTTCGCGCCAGCCGATTTATCCGTGCGGCTCTGCAACCTTCGACTACCGCGCGCCTGGGACTGGCCCAACCTGTCGTGATGAGTGTCAGCAGCGCGCAGCATGTGCGATTAAGCAAATATCAGGTGGTCATTGTCAATGATCCCACCACCTTGCCCTCCGGATTGATTTCCCGTCTTCACGCCTTTGCCCGTTCCGGTAAAGGCATCTGGTTTATTCTGGGCCGCCATGCCAATCGCGGTTTTGTTAATTCCCAATTGTCCTCAGGCGGATTCGCCCTTGGCCGTATGGGCAACGTGCAATCGGCTGGCAAGCACCATCCGGTCATTGTGATCCATGCCGCCTCCAGCCCGCTGCTGCGGCCCTTGCGGGATCTCCATCGCAACGCCATTGTTGGCGTTACACTTCTGAAATGGCATACGCTGATTCCCGCCGATGCACGGGAAAAGGTTCTGCTGGCCACCGCGCAGGGGGCACCATTGATGTTGTCACAAAGCATAGGAGATTCCGGAGGGCAGGTGGTCATCTGGACCACGGGTGTTGACGGGCATTGGAATGATTGGCCCCTGCAGGCCGGAAGCTTTTTGCCGCTGGTCAATCAGACGGTGTATGAATTAGCAATGGGTGCCAAGCGTCTGACCGATCGGCCTTATATCAATCCCGGTGCGCCGTTTGTCTGGACCGGTTCGGACAAGCCCGCCATTGAATCGGCGGCGATTCTGGATCCCCATGGCCTGATCCATTCGGTAACGCCCCAACTTATCACCGGCGGACATTATCTCGTGACGTGGGACCACACCGGGTTGCCGGGGTTGTACACCATGTCCTTCAAACCTGGGAAAAGCCGGGCTAAGGTCTACTTCAATGTGAACATCAACCGGAATAATCTGAATCCCGCTGTGCTCTCCCCCGCAGATATGAAATGGCTCAGGGGTCACCATTATATTCGCAGGCAAATTACCACCCATGAAATCGCCAAGGCACTGGGTACGGTGAGCCATAGTTTCAGCCTCTGGCCGATTCTGGCGATATTGGTGCTACTGATGTTGCTGGTAGAGACCTGGCTGTGCCGGAACATGGCGCAGTTAACCCGCCCGGCAGACTTGCCGGTGAACGAATTGCCGGCGATGAGTCTTTTGTAAATTAGAAGAAGGAATTAACTGTTGGCCAAAGCGCCCGTACAACCTCCCGCCGGTCATATGCACCTGATGCTCCATGCGGTTATGCCGCTATGGCTGTTGGGGATTATCGCCCTGCTGATTATAGCTTTAATTATCTATATGTATCAACAGCAGCGCGATCTGGCACCACCGCGCACGATTGTCGCGTTAACGCTGCTTCGGGCGGCCATGGTACTGTTGGCACTGCTGGCTCTGGCGGGACCTGCTCTGCAATGGACGCGCACCCAAACGTCTCCCGGACAACTCTGGCTGTTGTTGGATCACAGTAAATCCATGGGCGTTCGGGACCGGCAGGCGGGGCCGGTGTACGCGTTGCGTTGGGCCTGCGCACTGGGCCGCGTGCCGGGGTACAGCGATGCGCTGGACCGCGGGTTGGCGCAGCTTAGCGCTCTGGCACAGCAATTGCGAATGGTCAAAGACCGGGAAAGCCGATTCAGCGCGGCTTCACGCGTGCAGGCACAACGGCAAAATCGCAAAAGTATCGCCGCGCTGCAAACATGGAACAGGAGCCTGCATTCCCTGATTTACCAATTATCACGCCATGCGTCCGCTTCTGAAGTAACCGATCAGTTACGACACATTGCCCGAAAAGTCCGGCATGTTTCGCAGACTGGCGATACAGGCACCGGCACTGCGTTGCCCGCCGCCGATGCCTACGCGGCGGTAAAGATTCAACTGCGCACGGCCCTGCGGGTTTTGCAACAGACTGCACGAAGTGCCGATCAGGCCTATCTGGCGGCCCATCAGACCAATGTACCGCTTCAGGCCCAACTGCGGCATGTGCTGAAACTGACACGAGCGCAATTGGCGGCGGCTGTTATTACGCAACACAATAACGCCGGAAAACCGGCGATTGCTGATCTGCTGCGGCAGGACGATGTACATCTGGTCAGCTTTGCCGGCAAAGCCTATACGGCAGAGTTTCCGAGTTACGGCCATACCAACGCCGTTGTGCAACATAATCTTAACCCCACCGGCAACAGCACCAATATCAGTCAGGCGTTATTGACCGCCGCGTCACATATTGAACGTTCACGCCGTGCGGATATTCTGCTGATTTCCGATGGCCGGCAAAATGTCGGATCAAATCCGTCTGAAGTCGCCCGGCTTCTGGCGATCCATCATGTGTCGGTCTATACATTGTGTATCGGATCGGACCATGCGGCGGCCGGGGCATCCATTGATTCCATTCATGCACCACAATGGATATATAAACATCAATATCTGAAAGCAACGGCCGTTATCCATCTGCGTTCATTGGCCGGTAAACCGGTCACGGTGGAATTGTTGCGCCATGGACACGTGCAGGCGCGCAAGGTGATTCTGACGCATCGGTCTGATGCGTATAAATCCACGCAGTTCAAAAATCTGCCCCCCGGACCAGGTGTCTACGCCTACACGCTGAAAGTTCTGCCGACCGCGACTATGCGAACCAGTGTTGCCCGCAGCTTTCGTGTGACCGTGCGGCGGGATAAATTGCAAGTGCTTCTAATTGACGGCCAGCCGGGATGGAATTATCAATATTTAGTGAATTATTTTTCTCGCAGCCATCGCGTGCATTTGCAGGCCGTACTGTTGCATCCGGCCGCCATTACAGGTGTTGCCCCCCCGCCGCCGGTAGTCGCGTCGCCCAAAAATCCCAGCTATCTGGCCCAGCAATTGCCGGCGGGACGCAAGGCATGGGAGGCCTTTGACGTTATTATCCTCGGTGATATTCCCGGCCATACGCTGTCGCCGGAAGCCCAGCAAGGCATCACGTATGCCGTGCAAACCAAAGGCGCAGCATTGGTCATCATGGCGGGGCAGCAATTCATGCCCCGGGACTGGGGCAATCAACCGCTGGGCAAACTTTTCCCGATTAAATTCAACGCCGTGTGGCCGGCGGCACTGCTGCGGCAGCAGAATGACCATGGCTTTTTGCCGGCATTAACCGTCCAGGGGGCACAATCCAGTCTTTCACAACTGGGTGTGGATCAACGCAGCGACAGCACCATCTGGCAATCCATGCCGCGCTGGTACTGGCACAGCGCGTATACGCACGCCCGCGCTGATGCGCGCGTCTTGTGGGTTATTTCCGGTGGCGGACATGGAACTTCCGACAACGCCGGAGGCGTGCAGGCCTTTCAAGCGGCCCGCCGCAGTGCATTGCTGACCACCATGTCCATGGGATCAGGAAGAGTCATGTATCTGGCCAGCAATCAGTTGTGGCGACTGCGCTATGTCCATGGTTACAACGTCGAAGATGTATTTCTTGGGCAACTGCTGCGCTGGGCTTCGGGATCACAATTGCCGGCGGGTGGCAAATTCGTTCGCTTCGGCACCAATCATTCCAGTTATAATCAGGGGAGAAAAGTTCTGGTGCAGGCACGCGTTCTGGATGATCAATTGCTGCCGGAAGCCAGGGTACATTTTCAAGCGGTGGCGACCGCGATAGCCGCTTCTAAGTCCGCGGGCAATTCAGGGACAGGCAGGCCGGAAGTTTTTTCTGCTACCATGGTGCCGCAAATCGGCGTGCCGGGATATTACAGCGGCAGGATTACCGGCCTGCCGCCGGGGCACTACCGCATTACCCTTAAGGGATCAGGCGTCAACCGGCGCATGCTTGATGACCCCACGGCAACGGTCCGTTCGTTAAACATCCGTGTGAAATCCGCCGGCAATTTTGAAATGGTCAACACCACCAGCGACCCGGCAGCCATGCGGCAAATTGCCCGCGCCGGTGGCGGCATTGCCCTGCCCGGCCCCTTTGCCGATATTCTGGCACGGTATATGCCGCCGGTAAAACAGGTTATCAAAATTCCGGAAAGCAACAGTCTTTTCGCCCACCCGCACCGTGCGTCCACATTCTGGCTCCACGTTCTGTTCATGCTGCTGTTTATGGCTCTGCTGACCAGCGAATGGCTGTTGCGCAAATCCGCCGCCATGGTGTAGCAGACGGTCGAGGTTCCGATTCGAGGGTTTGATTCACCATAGAGGTAGCGGAGGTAAAGAGAGGACGGCCGACAGGGATGGGAAAACGATCCACAGATTTTTTCCAGCTGTGGCCAGGTGTTCAGCATCTGGCATCTCGCATTTAGCATTAAGGAGTGACATCGCTGCCAAATCGCTCCCCCGATTTTATTCATTACTCATTATTCAATCAGCAGCAACGCCGCGCAGCGCTTCCAAAGCCTTCCAACTCCTAACTCCCAACTCCTGAATACTCGTCCACCCCTGTCCCCCGTAACCGCGGCGGTGTGCCGTTGTGGTAAAATTTTTCCTTCAGTGCACCCATAACCCGCGTGGAAACGGCCAACCTTGCTTTGGTACCTGAATTGTACCCCTCCAACCGCGGGGTGCCAAATAAAGCTGGAGCGCCAGCGCTTCCAGGGCGTGGCAATATTTTCGGGCAAGCGGCAAAATCCACGGCATAAATGCCGACGCTAAGAAAATGGTTCATGCTAGAAACTTACACCCCAGTGGGCCGCCCGGATTTATTGCCACGCCCCGCTTCCAAAGACTGCCCGATGCGGGGTGCTAAATGCTGGATTTCAGGCTTCGGATTCAGAACGCGGGGTCAGGGGTTGGAAGAGTTCGGAAGCGCTTTGCTCTCGCGGAATGCGAGATGCCAGATGCTGAATTCCGGGTTCCAGGTTCCACAGTCCGCCAGCAGTACGGGGTCCGGGCACGCTCTGTAAATGGTTGCGGGATCCTAATGGGGGGCGTTGTCACCGCCGGCGGAGCCGGTGCCTTTGTGGGGGTGGCGGGCGCGGCCGTACTGGCGGGTCTGAAAGTTTGAGAGAAGGGCATCGGTGAAGGTTGTGTGCCGTTGTGTGCCGTTGGCCAGATTTGGAGAGGCGTGTTATCATGCTGATTCGCGCGTGCGCCCCGGCCATGGTCGGGCCCGATGCACGGGTTGACTGTGAACCTGGTCAGGTCCGGAAGGAAGCAGCCATAAGCATGTTCAGTCCGGTGCCGTCGGTAGCCCGACCTTGGGCGGGGCGACGAATCGCAGGGCGAGTAACCAAGGCCTCACGTAATCTCGAGACTTATGCGACTGCCTTCAGTCGATTCCACGTTCCCATTTCTATTCTGATTTTTGTCCAGGTTGAAGCCACGAGTGGCAAAGGGACTGCCATTGCACCGCGCGGTAGCGCGTTGCTTTACCAGGCGCGGGATGTTGAGCCGAAGGGTTCAAGGATATTGGGGCTGTTTTCCATTTCAATACCCTCATAGCAGGACTGAATGGCCACGCGGCCCGGGCCTCTTAGCCGCAGCCATATATGCCGGCGTCGCAGCATTCCGGCGTGGCGGGGATATTCAAAATGCAGTCCAAGATGGACCGAAACATCGGAATAAATCAACGATCGCGGTTTTACGAGAAGCGTTTCACCCGGTGCCAAGGTCCGCTGAAAGCAATTTCCTGCACAGTGCAGCAGCAACAGGCCGGGCTGCTTGTCGCAGCGGAATACATCTATATACCTTCCGATAGGATATACATATTCCTGTTCATCGGAATTATTGCCTTTGCGCACCAGGAAAAAAATGCCAAGGTCGGTCCAGTCATAACTCACCGGCCCGGTAGCGGCCAGAAATTTATGCTCCAGCACATGCACCGCCTGACCGGGGTTCAGCGGAACCGCCACGGTCTCCCCCGGCTCATCCCGTGATAATGCCAGGCGTCCGGGGCCATGGGCTTCGAGCATGAATACGGGCAGGCCGGCAAACAGGCGGGTCAGGCCCTGGCGCAGCGACATCTGTCCCATAAGCACCTGATCATCCCGCCACAAAAGATAATGATGCGAAAAATAAATATGGTGGCCTGCCGCCAGGTTAAAATCCGCCACCGGCACACAATGACCTTCAATTTGCACCGAACCGGCCCCCAACTGTATACGCGCCATATCGGCTACCGGCGGCAATTCCGTCCATCCCGCATCATCACGCCGCGCCGCAACACGCAGGGGTGCCCCGCAGCGCGGGCAATTGGTTAATGGTGCAACGGCGGCAAACGTATTACCACACCATTGGCAGCGGGCGGTGGCAGAGGTGGTCTGTGGCTGATCCATTTTTTAACCCTTACTTCCGATCCTGATGATGGTGATGATACATGGACTGAATTCCCACGCGCCCCGGACCGCGCACCCGCGCCAGCGCCATGGCTTTTCCACCCAGGAAAGAACCGCCGATTTTCTGAAATTCCACATCCATGGCTACGGAAGAATCTTTGTACAAAAATCCCCCCGGCTCAATAAGAATGCTTTCGCCCGGTTTAAGCATGCGTTGAAAAACATTGCCGTAGCCGTGCAGCATCAACAGGCCGCGTGCGGCGCGGGTGACAAAGCGGTCCATGAACATGCCTTCCCCGCCGAAAAATATATTTGCCAATCCTTTGACCCGCACAAATGAATAGTCCAGCGAATGCGAGGCCAGCACAAAGGCATGTTCGCGCACGTCCATTTCCATTCCCGGGTGCATGGGCAGCACGACAAGTTCTCCGGATGCATCGCGGGAAAAGGCGATATGCCCCGGACCTTTGGCCATCGAAATGCTGAAGGGCATGCCCGCAAATAACCGGGTTATGCCGCCGCTTAAGGAAAGATTTTCCAGCGGTACTGAATCATCTTTCCACAACATGACATGATGTTCAAAAAATACCGCATCACCGGCACCAAGCTGTAAATCCGCCACGGGCACCATGTGCCCTTCCACCTGACACGTGCTGGTGCCAAATTCAATGCGGGTCATATCCCGTATGCGCGGAGCCGCCGTCCAGCCGGAATCGCTGACCACGTTGCGGCTATCCAGCGGTGCACCACAACTGGGGCACGAAGGTGTGCCCAATAGACTTTGGGTGGTACACCATTGGCATTGAATAAATGTCTGGGCGGTGGTCATCATGTCGCTCCTGCCGAAATTGAAGAACCAGTGTGTTGCTGTTTATACCTGTAAATTTTTATCCGTCAAACTTCAATTTAATACCCATGCGGATACAATCCTCGGACGGTTTCGCTGCAAAAGGATAGTGACCCATGAATCATCCGGAACAAACGCCTGCCCGACTCTGGCTGGTTCGCCATGGCCAGACTGATTGGAATGCCCAACGCCGCATTCAAGGGCATACCCCCACAGAACTTAATGCAACGGGTCGGCAACAGGCCGAGATGCTGTCGCAGTGGTTTGCGGAACGGCATTTTTCCGCCATTTGGTCCAGTGATCTGCCGCGTGCCCTGCAGACCGCACAGATTATCGCTGCCCGCCAAAGCTGCCCAATGACCGTCACCCCGCAATTGCGCGAGCGCAATCTTGGTGCCTTTGAGGGAAAAACCTGGGATGAAGTCCGGACCCTGCGCGCCGACCTGTCCGGCAGCAGTACCAATAATGGCGATCTGGCCGACTGGACCGGCGTTCCCGGCGTCGAAAGCGACCAGCAGCTTTGGGACCGCACGCGGGCCGTATTGGATGCCATGTCAGAGGCGGAAAACGGAAAAGATATGATGGCCGTCACGCATGGCGGCGTGTTGAAGCATGTTCTCTGGCATGTTTTGGGGCTGGCTGCGGGGGCACCGCGCCGCTTCGGCCTGTCCAATGGTCTTACTGCTGTGCTGGAGAAACGCGGGGACAATTATTATCTTGTGAGTCTGCTGGATATTGAAATGCTGATGGGCCACACATCCGGCGCGGATACCGCCAACGCCCCCTCGGCCTGATAGGTGCGTTTTTTTTACGCCTGTCGCGTTCTATATCATCTATGGTAAAATCGGGATCAACGGTCAGGCATGTGAGATTGAAAAAAAGGCGAACCTGCGATGGGAAGCGGAAATAAACCCGGAAACAAACGCGGCAAGACCACCCCTTTGGGTGAATCCTCAAAATTTGCAGGCCAAACCGCCGAAGGCCTTGAAGGTGCGGCAATTGGCAAACGTAATACCGCCGGCAATTACAAATCCAGTTTCGCGCCGCCATCAACGACATCCGATTCCTTTACCCAGCCTGAAGGCCAAAGTTATCATCGCCCGGATCAACCCACTGCGGTGATGCCACGCACCACCGCCCGTGATTTTCCACCGCCCCCATTGCCCGTGCGAAAACCGACATTGGCGGATACTCCGGCGGCGATAGCTCCGGTTGGCGATGATGACCCAACGCAACCGCTGTTGTTTGAAATAGCCTGGGAAGTCTGCTGGCAGCTTGGCGGCATTTATACGGTCATGCGCACCAAGGCCGGCACGATGGTGGAATCATGGGGCAATCGTTACTGCATGATCGGTCCATACAACGCGGATACCGCCGGCGTGGAGTTCGAGCCTGCGGAACCCAGCGGGCCTATCGCAGAGGCCATTCATCGCCTGGAAGAAATGTCGATTCGCGTGCATTACGGGCACTGGCTTATCGATGGGAGGCCGCGTGTGCTGCTGCTGGATTTTGCGGCGGCGTTCGGGCGGATGGGTGAGTTTAAATACACGCTGTGGAAAGACCACGGCATTGAGGCTCCGGACAATGACGTAGATACCAATAACGTAGTCGTGTTCGGAATGCTGGTGGGCTTATTTTTTCAGGAGCTGTGCCGCTTTAAGCCGGAGAAACGCGCCGTCATCGCCCATTTCCATGAGTGGATGGTAGCTCCCGGACTCATGCGTATCAATTTCCTCAAGCTTCCGGTGGCCACGGTATTTACCACCCACGCCACATTGCTGGGGCGGTATTTGTGCACGGATAATCCGGATTTCTATTCCAAGCTTGATTCGATTAACCCGGATCAGGCCGCCGGGCATTATGCTATTTATGCCCGTTATTGCCTGGAGCGCGGTGCGGCGAGTTGTGCGGATGTATTTACTACAGTGTCCGATGTTACTGCGTTGGAGGCGGAAAAGCTTCTGCACCGGAAACCCGATGTTATTACGCCTAACGGGCTGAATATACAACGCTTCGCGGCCCTGCATGAATTTCAGACCCTGCACAAACAATATAAGGAAGCCATTCATACCTTTGTTGCCGGCCACTTTTTCCCATCCTATACCTTTGATCTGGATCGGACCATTTATATATTTACCTCCGGCCGCTACGAATACACCAACAAGGGCATTAATCTGTTTATTGAGTCTCTGGCGCGGCTGAATCACTGGCTGAAATCCGGGAATATTCCGATTACCGTGGTCGCTTTCATCATCACCCGCGCGCCGTATAAATCCATCAATATTGATGTGTTAAAAAGTCAGGCCATGTTTGATGAACTCAAACTCACCTGTGAAAGAGTCTCAGAAGAAATCGGACACCGTCTGCTGCAGGATGTCAGTCAAGGCAAAATGCCCGATACCAGCCATCTAATCACGGAGCAATCCATGGTTCGGCTCAAACGCGGCCTGCACGCGTGGCGCACCTGGAAGCAACCCGCCATTGTCACGCATGACCTCTGGGATGACGCCCGCGATTCGGTTTTAGAGCAACTGCGGGCGTGTCACCTCTTTAACGCGAAAGAGGATCCGGTGAAAGTAATTTTTCATCCCGATTTTCTTTCCGCCACTTCGCCGCTGATCGGCCTGGATTATGATCAGTTTGTCCGTGGATGC
>JAJZGH010000274.1 GCA_021798635.1 Planctomycetota bacterium
GCATAAACTGTTTGCCGAACCGATTGTGGCCGGTCTGGCCATTGCTGCCGGCATAGTTCTGGTGGTGCTGAGCCGCAAGTCACCGCGTGCATAGGGAAAAGGGCGCGGGGTACCGTTTTCTGGCTGAATGGCGGTCGGCTGCCGATCGCCGAGGCCCCGGCTAATTCTGCTATGCCATCTGGACGTTGTACCGGTTCGCTTTGGCGTTGCGGGTGGGCAGTTTCTTCAAGAGATTCAGAAAGGGCGGGGCGTATATGAGCGACAGCCATGATGCCCGATTGTGGCTGTAAGAATTGCACGTGGTATGATTGCGCCGTTACAAACCGCAGGTGGCCGATGGGTAGGATCGCTAAACGAGTCATTGTCTCCGCGCTGTGCGCGCCGGTGGTAGTTGGGGCTGGTGTCGCCCTTATCTTTCTTGTGCCGCGCTACCATCAGCCTATTGTCATCAGCCATAGGACAACTTTTATCACCAACCCCCTGCACGCCGACGGCACGCCAAATTATCTGGCGGCGTTTAACGCCCTCGCGGGAAGGAGCATCAAACCCGATGAAAATGCCGGGATACCCCTGATTTTTATTCTTCGCCCGCATGAACCTGTGATGATGCCCTTTTGGCGCAGGGAAGTTAAGGCACTGGGTTTGAACGCATCTATTAAACGGCCGCCCGCAATCGGATCAATGATGGCGTTTTTTCGCCAGCGTTTTCCTGATCCGGCGGAGAAGCGGATCCTTTCCGCCGCTAAAGGTGCTGCGTCGCAAAATCCACGTAACTGGATGCAATATATGTGGATGAACGATGATAAAGCCAGCAGAATTTCTGCAGAGGAGTTGCACTTGGCGGATCGGCAGCCCTGGGTTCCGCACAATGCATCGGTTCTGGCCGCCTTTCTGGATGCCAACGCGGCTGCGCTGGGACAAGTGCGACGCGCAACGGCACTGGCCCGTTTTTTTGTGCCGTTGGTTCCCGACAGGCGGCGGTCCGCCGCGATGGCCTTCGCGAATATTCCATGGCTGGCGCAGTGTAAAACGCTTTCCCAACTCTTGCTGGCCCAAGCCGATCTTGATTTGGGCCGAGGCAGGGTCGTCGCCTGTGAGGCCGATCTCGTCGCGATTCACCAGCTTGGCCGGCTGCTGGTGCACGAGCCTCAGTTGATCATTTACTTGGTGGGGCGGTCGATCGACCGCACGGCCGACAAAGGAGATAGGGTGCTTATGCGGGATCCGCTTGTGCATGAAAAAGATGCGGCAGAATATCTGCATCGGTTATCAAGCCTTCCGCCCATGCGCACCATCGGGGCAGCAATCGGCGTAGGCGACCGGATGGCACAACTTGATATCTGTGTCTCACTTTATCGGGACATCTTCGATACATCCGGGCGGTATTCTGACGACGATATCAACGGGCGATTCTTTGACACATTTATTAATTGGAACCCGACTCTGATACAGATCAATTATGGCTACAATTTGCTTGAGCGCTTTGCGTCGGTGCCGGTGTACAGTCGCCGTGCGGCGAGCATGAGATCGGCGATGCAACAAATGTCAGAGAGAATCAAGGCGCGTCGGTTCGGTCTCTTTGGGCGATTGCCAAATAACATTGAAATAAAGGCTTTGAGCACGGATTTCCGGGATGACGTGCGGGGCTGCTATCTGGCGGCAAGGGAGGCGGCATGCACCCGGCTCACCCGCGTCGCTTTCGCCGTAAAAACATTCCAATTGCATTATGGAAAATATCCGCCGTCACTGGCAGCTCTGCGTCCGCGCTACCTTCGCACGATCCCCCGCAACCCACTGACGGGCAAGCCATTTGTCTACAGTTGCACAGGCAACGCTTGCGTAGTTTCCGCCACGGATCCCATTGCTCGGGATCGGCCCCGGTCAAAATTTGGTCGCGGATTAACTATTCAGTTGTGGGTACCCGCCGAACCTGTGCGTGGGAGAGATCACCCGCCGTGAAGCTCAAACACTGCCAAGAGCATCTATACGGCACCCGCTACCTTTTTTCCAATGAAAGTGAAGGCTGTCACCGCGTTCTGAACGTCAGAGTCACGGGATCCAGCGGTAGGCCGCCGGCATTTTGAAAGCCAAGGTATGTGAGGCTGTTAAGGCCCAAGCGGTACGTATGGTGCGGTTCCAATTTTACCGGCAACACACAGACTTTATGGCCGTCGGTCCAATAGGGCCGCCTTCCCTGGGGACTTTTTGGAAATTCAGGGCCTCCGCCTGTCCAGGAAAATCCGGACGACATGGGCACATTGAACGTGACACGGATGGCAGTCAAACTCGGGGCCACGTTCCGTGCGCCATTGGCCGGGACCAGATTGACGATCCGAGGCTTTATGGTCAACGCCCGCTGCGCGGTGCCGGCACCGCGGGTGGTAAAGTAAATGGCCGCCGGTCTTGCCGCTACACCGTCGGCGCTGCGAAAGTTCATGAAGCTTGGGGAATTGATGCCCACACGGTAATAACGGGCAGCTTGCAATCTTACGGGCAAAACACAGGTGCGAGCGTTGCGCCAGTGCGGGCGCAGACCCGGAGGATTCGGCGGAAAGTACGGCGGGCCGCCGGTCCATGAAAATCCCTTCGCCATATTCCGGTCAAAGGTAACCGTGATCTCTGTGATTTTGGGATCCACACCGGTTGCTCCGATCCGCGGAAACGTGGCGATGATTTTCGGCCACGGGCCGGAAGCGGGCGCAACGGTTACAGCTCCGGCCGCAACCCGCTGCGGCGGTGTACCGGCTAATCCTGCGAGCATCAGTCCGGCCAGCGCCAGGCCGCTGAACAATGCCGCCGCCATCACCGGGCGCCGGTCGGTTTTTCTGAATTTGGCAATCATGTGAATCCTCGCTTTCATTTGGCTTTTGCTTTCCCATATACCGGCCATGCCCGGCGACACAGCCGGGCAGTGGAAACGTTCGAGTACTTTAATAATGGTTCGCCCGTAAGCCTGATTATCGCTGCCGCCGCGGCGTGACAGGGCCAGAGCATCGCAGGCGGCTTCCCGGTCGCTTTGCATGCGATGGAAGGCGTACCACGCCCAGGGATTGAACCAGTGCAGCGCCAGGGCCAGCGTCGTCAGCCAGTTCACCGGGATGTCCAGGCGTTTGACATGTCCTACCTCGTGCAGGAAAACAAAGCGCAGCTCCGCACTGGAAAAACTTTCCGTGAAGCCGGCAGGCAGCAGCAAACGCGGCCGCACGAAGCCATACAGCACCGGGCCGCCCACGGCGGCGCTTTGAATCACGGCCAGCGGAGTATGAACCCGCATTTCCTGCTTGCAATCCTCCAGCACATTCAGCGCCGCAGCGTCAGTCAGCGGACGCTGGTGCCGTATCTTGCGTCGTGTCCGCCATCCGGCACCCAGCTGTCCCGCCAGCAGCGCTGCGGCACCGGCAAGCCAGATTCCAGCCAGCAAATTCTGCCATTGAGCCAGCCAGAACAGCGCGGCCCGACCGGTTTTGTCAGCCAGCGCGGCAATAGGACCGCCGACAGTGGACACGGAAGGGTCTCCGACGCCCCGTGCTCCGGACAGTGCCGCAGTCGCGGGGGACGCGGGGGCAAGGCCAATCCGCGCCTGACGCGGAAGCAGACGCAACAGATTAAGCGACGCCGGCAGCGGCAAGGGCAGCACCAAGCGGAGCACCACCAAGAGCCAGAACGCGTGACGCCATTTTGGAGCCAGCCGGTTGCCAAAGAGCCGCAGGACCAGCAGCACCAGCAGTACCAGCACCGTCGCTTCCAGACTGGCCATCAGCACGGAGAAAAACATGAGATGGAGGGTATTCAACACAGTGCTCATGACGGCCCCTGTTCCTCCAATAAGCGTTTTAACTCCCGGATTTCCCGGGCGGAAATCTTGCCGTTTTCAACAAAATGCGCCAGCATCGGCTGCAGCGCTCCATCGAATACCCGCTGAAGAAATCGTTCGCTCGCCAAGGTAGTACAATCGGCTTGGCTGACCAGCGAGCGGTACAGGTAAGCCCGTCCTTCCTTGCGGAAGTCAAGGGCCTTCTTGGCGACCAGACGACCCAGGAACGTCTTAATCGTTTTGGGGTGCAAGGCGGGATCGGCGCGGACCAGAACCGAAATGACCTCATTAGCCGAACACGGTTCCGCAACCCATACGACCTTCATGACCGCCCACTCGGCTTCGGAAATTTTGGGAATATTATTCATAAGCGGACCCTATGCTTACATTTGTAATCCCCAATAGATTACACTTGTAATTCTTAGATGTCAACTCATGCCCGCCGTGAAAATCAAACACTACCGAAAGCATCCCTGTAAAAACAATAGGCCGCCGGAAACAATCAGGCCAACATATACGCAGCGGTAAAAGCCTTCATCCTTGATTTGGCCATGGAGGTATCGCCCGATCACCATGGCGAGAGCCAAACCGGGGATGGACGCCAGAAAATAGTGCGTCACCGCAGGCTGCCACAAACCTAACGAAGCGTCGCTGACCAGCACAATGAGGCTCACGGGAAGGAAATATCCCTGAAGCGTAGCGCGAAAATGTTGCGGCGACCAGCGCCGCAATGCTCCGTAAACAACCAGCGGCGGCCCGTTAATTCCATAAGCGCCGCCAAGCACCCCGGAGATAAATCCCGCGCACATCAGCCACCCCGTCTGGTCACGTTTAAGATGCACCAGTGACTTGGCCATCAGAAAGACACTGGCAAAGCCGATGATCAGAAGGCCGAGGATCATTTTTGCCAGGTGCTCCTCAAATTTCAAAAGCAGCCATAAGCCCAGAGGAATGCCCGCAAGAGAAGTCGCCACCAGCCAACCGGCGCTGCGAAAGTGAATGTATCGCCAATCCTGCACCACGACTGTCGCCGCGACAACCACGGACACCAGCACCGCCAACGGCACTGCAACCGTAACCGGTATGCGCAAGGCCAACAGAGGCACAGCCACCAGTGCCTCACCGAATCCCAGTGTGGAGCGGATCAGCGCGGCCAGAAAAATGACGGCGATAACATAAATTCCCGTTGCGCTGATCACGGTTGATTCCCCCGCTGAATTGCAAGAGTTACGACGGGATGTGGTCGGCGTATTTGCGGCGGAATTCTTCCAGCGAGGTGATGCCCGCCGGCAATTCCGCCTGATCAATGAGCAGAACCGGTATGCCGTCGCGAATGGGATAGCGCAATCCGCCTGCCTCGGCAACCAGAAAGTCGCCTTCCAGATGAAGGCGACTTCTGGTCAACGGACAAACCAGAATTTCCAGTAATTCCGGATCCAACATTTCGACTCCTACGGCTTAGTTCACAGTGCACAACTTACGGCCACTTATATGCTACCGGTAAAACTGACGGTGGTCTATTTTGCATTTTAGGCAACAGGGGGTCGCATTTGGCATTTGTTAAGTTTGGAGTTTTCGGCGGCGACGGCGGGAATGCACCGCCAAGCACTACGCGTGCTTGGGGTGCTCCCTGATTTTAGTGAGCTGCTCAAAGTGCTCGCGCGGAGTCATCGTATCCCACGCAGCGAAGCTGCTCCAAGTTGCCTTGCCCTCCTGCGGGGCGGGTGATGTGCCGATGTTGAAGGGTCCGGATACCCCTGCCAGCCACTCGTCGTGCTCATGCGCACGGTACCGGAACAGATAATATCGCTGATCGTCGGTGGTGCCGGGAAAGGTCGCCATGAGTTCGATTTCATGGGGCGTGCGCGCCAGTTCGGTAGGGAACGTCAGCCAAGAAACCATGTTGGACTGGGCAAAGGCTTCGTGCGTGGCAAAGCGTGGAGGAAAAAGGTCGATTCGGTCAAGGGAAGTCAATGCGTAATGGAGCCAGTTCCGCGTCTCCGCGCTGGCCGCGACTGACTCGATTGCGGTGGCAGGGACCTCGTGGCCATGTCGAAGCAGGCCCACGACGCCAAGGCATCTCACTTGTGGATCGGCGCTCTGCAC
>JAJZGH010000275.1 GCA_021798635.1 Planctomycetota bacterium
GTGTAGCCATTATCAGTGGCTCCACAGATCCCCATGGCCTGTTGAATACACCCGCTGTGGATCTTGCCACCGTCAGCCATCTGGTGGCCGACCAAAAACCGACGGACGCTGCCGCTGATCTGGCGGCGGGGCTGAAACGCGCCCTGACTGTGTTACAAAAACAGAAAACACGGACCAATCGTAAACGCCTCTGGCTGATTACCGATGATGCCCAGGCCGCCTTTGCTCCGCAGGTCATGGCTGGTACCGCAACGAATGCGGGAACTCCGCAGCGGCTCAAAACGTTAATCGCTGAGATTCGTAAGAGCGGGACAACCGTGCGCGTCTTTGATGTCGGCGATCCGCACGCGGGCAACATGGCCATTACGCAACTGAAACTCGCCCGCCACTTTGCTCTTATTAACCGGCCGTTGCATGTGCGCCTAAGCGTCTATAACGCCACGGCCATGCCGCAGGCGCAGCTCAAGGTGCGTCTGTTCTTGGATCAGGTGGCGGCCGGTTCCGTCACGCTGCCGCAAATAAATCCCGGATCTCAAGTAACCGTTGATGCAACTTTAGGGGCAGACATTACGGTCGCCGGCATGCACACGATTACCGCCAAACTTCCGGCCGACGGATTGTTAATCGACAACACCCGCCGCTTGGTCGTGCACGCGCATCGGCGAATGCGGCTGTTGCTGGTGGATGGCGCACCGGGCGATCCAACGACCGGCCGCCTCTCCAGTACCGCCTGGCTGGCCACCGCCTTGGCTCCTTTATCACATGGCAATACCTTTGATCCCCATGTTATCAGCGCCATTGAACTTTCCGCGCAATCTCTGCGGCATTATGCGGCGATCATTTTCAGCGATACGTCCGCGCCGGGGCCGCACGTGGTCCAGCGTTTACGCGCGTTTGTGAACGCCGGCGGACTGCTGTTGATATTTCCCGGACCGCAAGTTTCAGGCCATACTTGGAGTTCCGCGCTGAAAACCGGTCGCAGCGGATTGTTGCCGGCGGTGATGGGGCGAATGACTGTTCCGGCAAAAGCCCTGCATTTTAAATTTGGTGCACCCGGCAATGCCATCACCGAGCCATTTCTGGCGGCGCGGCAAAGCGGTATCCACACCGGCATAGGTTCTGTGGTTATCACGCATTATCTAAATTTGCGGGTCATCAATCCTGATTTATCCCAAACGCTGCTTGCCTTCAGCAACGGACAACCTGCGTTAATAAGCCGGCGTGTGGGGCGTGGCGAGGTCATGGCGGCGGCATTTACGTGTGACACCCATTGGACCGATTTTCCGGCCCAGCCATCCTTTTTGCCCTTCGTATATCAAATCATGTATTTCGGCATTCCGGATCGCAATGCCCGCTGGAATTTACAGGTGGGTGGTTACTTCTCTATGGCGGCGGGAAAAGCGGATATATGGCACGGCCCGAACGGAAAAACCGTCGCCCTGCGGGATCAGCAAATGGATGCACGGATTGTCGCCAACAGCCCGCGGCTTTGGCTTGCCGGACTGTATCGTAATAGCAGCCGCACGAGACTTGTGGCGGTAAATGTGGATCCCGTAGATGCCGATATCCAACATCTTCCCGCCTCGCGTGTCGCCGCGATACTTGGGCTTCCGACCGCCGATGTAATCAGCGCACCGCAGGCCCTGGCACGTCGGCACACCAATCAGGCGTCCCTCGGCGGGAATGCGGGGCAGAGATTGTTGCTACTGGCCTTATTGGTGTTGCTGGCGGAAACGCTTTTGGCACGGGCCTTTTCGCGCTATGATCGCAGCGCCGGGCGGGCCGCAACGCGGGAGAGCAAAAAATGATGGTCGATAATGTGTTGCATGGAAACTCATCCCTCGCGGCAATCAGCAGCGGTCGCTGGGCTTTTGGCACGGGACACCCGTGGCTGATGGTGCTTCTGATGGCCGCGGTTGCGGTAGTGGGCTGGTGGAGCTATCAGCATCAGACGGCAACTCCGCGGTTAAAACTCGCTATGGCGCTTATCCGTGCGGCCATTTTAGTGGTCGTTGTGCTGCTGCTGGCCAAGCCGGTGTTTGTCGTGATCCATACACTGCGACGCCCGGCGGTCGTGGCGATTTGGGTGGATAGCTCGCGCTCCATGTCGCTGCGGGATGCGTATACAAGTCCGGCTAAAATCAAACTCATTGATCAGGTGCGGCAAGCCCTGCCAGTGGCTGAATCCAAAACCAAACGTCCCACGCGTTTTAATCTTGCGTGCTATAGTCTGCGGCAGGCGGCAAAAACATGGCTTGCGGCACTGGCCAAAAATCAGCGCATCGCCGTGTTCACCGGCGGTGCTCACGCCCACCTGCTGGGAATGGCGGATTCGCCCGCGCAGTTGGCACCCCTGCTGCAAAGGCTGGCAGCCATAAAGCCAAACGCCGATGCCACGGATGTTCCCGGCGTCGTGGCGGGAATATTTAATGAGTTGCAAGGGCGCCCAGTCAGTGCGGTGGTGGTATACACCGACGGGCGTAGTACTCAACCGGCCTCGGCCAGCCTGGTGCATCATCTAGCGAAAGTCGGCGCAACGCCCATATTGGCGGTCCCGCTGGGACAGGTTCATCCGCCCTTTAATTTGGAAATTGCCAATGCCCAGGTTGCCCGCCACGCCTTTGTGCAGGACCCCGTTGCGGTAACGGCCAAGATTCACATAACCGGGGCCACAGCGGTGCAAACTGCAACGATTCGTTTATTTCAGGAATCCAAAAACCATCGCCGTGGCAAGCCCCTGGCCGAGCGTCACATCACCATCCATCCCGGTGCCTCACAGCAAACGGTCAGCCTGATGTTTCATCCCGCACAACCGGGGAACTACCATCTGGTGTTAATGGCCGACCCGCTACGGCATGAATTAACGCACCGCGGTAATACCTCCCGCGGTGTTTGGACGCGCGTGGTGCGGGCCAAGGTGCGAATTTTGTATGTGGAGGGCTACCCCCGTTGGGAATATCGCTATCTCAAAAATGATCTCATGCGGGAAAAAACCACGCTATTAAGTTGCCTGCTGTTATCGGCTGACAACCGCTTCGCCCAGGAAGGCAACATTCCCATCAATCGCTTTCCCGATACGCAGGCCGAGATGAACCGTTACGACGTGCTGCTGCTGGGCGATGTGAATCCGGATTATTTTTCCGCCGCTCAGGAAAAAATCATACTCCGATTTGTCGGGCGCTATGGCGGCGGCATGGGGATGATCGCCGGGCCGGATTACGCCCCGGATGCGTATCGCCATACCACGCTTGCGCCGCTACTGCCGATTATCGCCGGAAACCGCAATAATCCCATGTTCGCGCCGCCCCCCAATGAACCCTTTGAACTGCACCTTACCGCCCTGGGTCGCCAGAGTATGTTGTTTCACTTTTTCAGCAGTATGCAAAAAAATCTTAAGCAGGTTGCGCATTTGCCGCCGCTGTACTGGTTTGAACCGGTGGCAGGCTTGCAACCCAGCGCTACCGTGCTGGCGGACTTGCCCAGTCACCGCATAGATGGTCGCCCAGCCCCTTTGTTGGTTTTCGGGCGCTATGGTGCCGGCCGCACGATGTTCTCCGCCATAGATGATACTTGGCGCTGGCGCTATTACCACGGAGCGCCGCTGTATAAAAGTTACTGGCTGGAAATGATGCGTGAATTAGCCCGCCAGCGCGTATTCGGCGGGTCGCGCGGCCTGGTGTTGCGTACCGAAGCCCGGCGCGTACAGGTGGGGCAAAGCAATCGCATTTTTCTTTCCGTGCGTGATCCGGAATTAACCAGCCAAATGCCCGCCTCCGTCCCCATTGTGATGACCTCCCCCAATGGAAGGCAGACTGTCACACTTTCCGCCGCAAGTGCGGGCCATCGGCAATATGAGGGTGAAGTGACGCCCTGGGTTGTGGGGCATTACACCCTGACCGCCAAACCGGGAGTTCTACCGGGAACGGTGAAACCGGTGGAAATGGATGTCGCAGCCTCCATGCGGGAATTTGCCAGCCTTACCGCTGATTCTTCCGCTTTGGCTCGCCTGGTTGCGGGCACCGGTGGCGCGGTGGTAGCGCCGACCAATCAAAGTGCCTTGGCTCAATTAATTCCTGATCGCAGCGTGGAGGCGGTCATCCGGCAATCGCGGCAGATTTGGAATAAACCCTGGGCGTTGGCGCTACTTATCGCGTTGTTAACGGTAGAATGGATATTAAGAAAGCGTGCGGGGTTAATCTGAGTTAATCTAAAACGCCCGCACACTTGGCCTCACGGAGAATCCTGAACCATGGAGAAACCCGCCACAGCCCCGGCTCTGCTGCAGCGCATCGGTCAACTGCGCAAAACGCTGCGTAGCGCCCTGCTGCTCCATGGCGTGGCGCTGGTGCTCTCCGCGTTGCTGTGGACGGCTCTGATTTTGGCCTTGGGAGATTACTATTTCCACTTCCCCGGCATCCTGCGGCTTATTCTGCTTATTGCGGTGCTGGGGGGAACCGCCGTGCTGCTTTGGCGGGATGTCATTGCCCGCTTATTGCGGCCCATTCCGGATCAGTTTCTTGCCGGGGTGCTGCAAAAGACCGCGGCTCTGCAGCATGAACAATTACAATCCGCCGTGGAATTCATGGAGAATCGTACCGATCGCCTGAACGTGCTGGCGGCCAAAGCCATTCTGGAGGCGGATCAAACCGCGCACAGTGTGCAGGTGAAAACCGCATTGTCCTGGCGGCCGGTGGTAAAATTGTGGAGCAGTGTGGCTCTGGCGGTGATCGTCGCGGCATGTATCATCGGATTAAATCCGAGCAATGCCGCACTTTCCATGCAACGCTGGGCCGGTCCTTTGGCCCACCATCCATGGCCATTACACCAGCGGGTGGAACTGGTCTGGAATTCCGCCTATCACCAACCCCCGACCATTTGGCCGCAGGGACAGGCACTGGCGGTGCGGGCGGTGGTAAAAAAAGGGTTCA
Organism: Planctomycetota bacterium; assembly: GCA_021798635.1. The sequence goes on from JAJZGH010000275.1 coordinate 4,929, forward strand.
GTCCGGATTTGCGGGTTTGGCTACAGGTGCGATCGGGCCATGCGTCCGCCACGTCGCAACTCATGACCTGGCAGGGTGCAGCGCATGGGAAGTTATATGAAAAAGTTCTTCTGCCGCAGGGGAAAACGCTGCAGGTTCGTCCCGTTGCCGGCGATGATCATCAGGAGCCGTGGCTGACCATTCATTTAATGCCGCGTCCCCGTATTATCGCCATGACCGCCCAAATCGCCCCGCCGCCTTATGCCAAAAAGGCCCCGACCTTTGAGGTCAATGTGCTTAATCATCAAGTGCGGGTGATTCGCGGATCCATGATCACCCTGACCATCACGGCAGATCAACCCTTGCAATCCGATTCACGCACTGCGGCTTTTTCGCTGGTTAATGCCGTCAGCAAAACGCCCCTCACTCTGGCAGCACACGTGATCCGCCGTAAGGCCGATACATTGACCATTGGCTGGCTGGCGGAAAAATCCGTCTCCGGCCGCCTGCGGATCATCAGCCGTTCCGGCCTGGCCAATCGCCGGGGCGGAGCGATTCAGTTAGCCGTCATCCCGGATGCTCTTCCCACCGTGGTAATTGCCCATCCCCAGCATTCTGTGGAACTTACGGCCGACGGCTCATTTCATTTGACCATTCAAGGCAGCGATGATCTGGGGCTAACTGATCTCTATTTAAGTGGGACAGTCAGCGATATTAAGGGCCGCACCACGCCGGCATTCCGCACGCCGCTGCCCTGGCAAACCTTGGTCTATGATGCACAAACCCGTTTACAGCAAGGCAGCAGCACGCTGCTTTGGTCCCCCGCGAAACTACATCTGGTTCCCGGTGATACTGTGGAGCTCACCGCTTTAGCGGGTGATAATTATCAAAAAACATTGCCCAACGGCGTCATCGACCGCCATCCGCTGGCAAAATCCGCGCGTCTGCTGGTTATGATCCGGGCGCGACAGCAAATTGCCGCCGAGTTAACCGCGGATCTGCAGAGC
>JAJZGH010000276.1 GCA_021798635.1 Planctomycetota bacterium
CTTCAATAGGCTGACCGCCAACGCTTGCGGACAACAGCCGCAATGCTCCCCCCAGATTGTCCATCCCGGAAACTGACAATCGCCCAAAACTTGTCGCATTTCCAGCGGCGCGCCCGGTTACCTGCAATGTAATATTTAATCCCGCATGTTTTCCAGGAAACATCGGCTGCGGCACGCCCGGCGCAACATAAACGCGCGTGTCCACAACCCGTGATAGGGTCACGACGGTGCCCGCCGGGCCGGCGAGGCAGGCGGCGGAACAAGGAAAAAGCAGCCCGGCAATGACAAGGATGTAGCGCATGAAGATAACCCCTTGAGAATGAGGAAACACCTACAAAGCCAATCGCTCCATGAAAAGGGTAATTGCGGCGATTGCCCGCCGTATTGCATAGAGATCGTAATGTCCGCGAGCCACGCTGCCGAACGATCTCTCCAAAATGGTGTTACGGCAGATTAACCGCCTTAATCCGCGGCAACGCCGCCCAAAAGACAACGGGGCCGGCGATCAGGAATAAGGTCCAGGTCAGCGTGCCGTCCCAATAGGCTCCGTGAGCACCGGGTCCGAGGTACGACCCCTCCTTGAGGAATAGCTGCCCGACCATCATCGCGAAGCCTACGAGCAGGACACAAACGATCGCCAGCGGCCGACGGGTGGGAAATCCCGTGACATTGGGGCCATAGTCCGCAAGTGCCGGCTCATAATGTTCGGGCAATGCCCGTGGGCCGAGGACCCCGCGCAAAATCAACCCCCATACGGCCAACGCCATAAGCGAGAGAATAGGAACACCCATCGTGCCATTGAGCTTCGCATCCGGCGGCGGCAACCATTGCCCCTGTAGGTAAACCACCGGTACCCAACTCCCGATACGGACGCTAGCCGGAGCGGCCAGGAGCTTTTTCTCAGGCTGGGTCAATGTTAACTCCTCCGTCCGTTGGCCCAGCGGCCCACCAGTGAGAGATACGTCCCAATATGTTCCGGGGCTCATCGTGCTCTCGTTCCAGTGGCTTCGCATCGCTACAACCTGAGCGCGACGGACATTCGCCCTCCCGGTCGCAAGCCGGAAATACGATGCCGCGCCTGGGATGGCCAAGTTTACGGCGACCAGCAAGAATAATAGGGTGCCGACGACAAGGTAGAAAACAAAGAACAATCGCCTCCAAACCATGCGCTGGCTCCGTTAATCAAGATAATTGCGGGGCCGCAACGGAACCCGCGGAAAATGGCGTCGTTACCGCCGACGCCGCGCTCAATGACCCATGAGCAACCACCAAAGGTCAAAACACTGGAACTCCCAACTTTTTGCTCCGTGATCATTGGCCCTCGAGGGTTGTGTAAATCCACCGATCGCCGGGATCACACAGATTTTCCAACCCGCCGCAACCCGCCGCTTAGCGCCCCGCATTTAGCAGAACAGCAGCGCCGTTAAGACGGGACAGGCAGGCGGGACGCCTGCGTTACCTCTTCTAACTCCCAGCCTCCCCCACACATTGCTCATTATTCATTCGACGCTGTCCCCTGTAACCCGTAACCTGTAACCTAAGTCCGCCCCTAACTCCTAAACACTGCGTTCTCGTCACCCCTGTCCCCTGTCCCCTGTAACCTGTAACCAAAATCTGTCCCCTGTAACCTCGGCTGTGTGCCGTTGTGTTGAAATTGTTCGCCCAGTGCAACCATGCGGTTTTCCTGATCACAATCCGCCTGATAATGGTGTTGTCATTCTACCGCAAGTTCTCCAAATCGAAAACGCCAGAGCGCATACCGGCAATTCCCTCACAATTTTCCCGGCCGCTTGGACCACCGCTGGCGCAAGAAAATGACCGAATATGATCCAGTATTTTGCATCCATATTGGTATCGCCTATAATACCACCATGGAGCGTCCGAGTATCGTTAAAGAAATAGGAGACTTTCCATGACGGCAATAAGCTTACGGCTACCCCGAAGTCTGCACGACGCCGTCCGACGATTGGCGGATCAGGAGGGGACTTCAATCAATCAGTTGGTCACACTGGCCTTGGCGGAGAAAATCTCTGCGCTGGAAACGTCGGAATACCTGGAAAGCCGCGCTAAACGCGGCAAGAAGGAAAAATTTCATCGCGTGCTGGGCAAAATCTCCCCTGCCCGGCCACACAAAGCGGATCGCCCGTAAAACAGACCAGCCACTTTGTACATCTTCAGTGTCCCGGCCTGCGGCCCAAGGCCGGAGAATAAGCGATAGTCACTCGCCCATCGGCATACCCAACCACATGCCACCCGTGCCACAGCGACGGCTGCAGGAAGAACACGATGTGGCTGGACCAGTGATCCAGCATCATAGTGCCGCCCCCGCGATAAGCGACACTGCACGGCGGTGCGTGCCGCGCCGGAGGCAGGGATATGGCAGTTCGGGGCAACGCTAATGGAAAATGCCCTCCGTCCTTCGTTGCCTGGGCCTCCAGCGCCCGCATCACTTGCCGTGCCCGGACTAATAAGGGAGGTGCGGCAGCGAATCGGCTCGCTTGGAGGTCGGATTCAGCACTGAACGCCGCAACCACAAAGCAAATCAGCATCATAGCAGCACACAGCACCGGCAGCGGGAGCACGGCCACCAGACGCCAACCGTGGGTGCCTCCTTTTCGATATGCCCATATCGCCCCGGCGAACAGCGCTCCAAAGCCACCGCCATAAATTATCGCGCTGAGCCAGAATGTTGAGGAGATACGCAGGATCGCCACTCCAATCACCACCCACCATACGGCGACCAACCAGAACATTCCGGTGTAAAAATTAGGGGACAGGAAGGGCCTGCCGGCATGGAGTACGGGATCCGATTTTCGATTCATCGCGGCTTCTCCACAGCGGTGCCGGGATGCAATGAAAAGGTCCGACACACCCATCCGCCAAAGCCGGGCGGAATCGGGCGGAGATACGGCGCGTAAAAATAAACGGAATCGCCAATCCATGAACCGCGTGATAACCCGAAGCCGCCTCTCCCAAAGTACGCTTCCAGGGATACTTTCTGCCCCGTCGCGAGAAGCAGCGTCAGCCGGCATTCGCCGCCGCCACATCGAACCACCGGCCTCCCACGCGGATTCCCATAAAACTGCAAACTATTGTCCGGACCGAGGTGGCCTATCTCGCGATCCAGGTATTGCACGAACGGCCCGCGGAGCTTATCGAGCTTTTCTGTCGGCCCCACCCGGACCCATGCGCACTGTATCGGAACCACGCGATGCCCTGACACGATCCCACGCTGCAGATGTCCCTGCCATTCACCCATCACAGCGCCGGTACCTACAGTCACCAAGATTATGCCAGCGATCACCCGGACGATCACGCCCGGCAGTATGCGGGCCAGCCTCCGGAGGACGGAAACCTCCGCCACCGCAGCGCCAACCGAACCACCAGCTTTGCGGTGAAATTGCTCATCCAGTGCAACCATGCAGCTTTCCAGATCACAATCCGCCTGACAATAGTGTCCTCATTCTACCACGATTCTTCGGTTTGCAAACCGTCGGGCACCGCCCAAATCGGAAGTACCAACGCACTGCCACAGCAGGAAATCAGAAGCCATGCAGCGGCGGAAGAGGCGGCTTGAGGAGGATCTGCCGTGAAACCTCGGCGTGCGGTATGCAATTCAGGACAGGCCGTAAAACGGACCGCGGAGTATGCCAATTACGCGGATAAATAGTGTTTGGTAATGTTGCGGCCACAGCCATTATAATCCGAGCTCCCGCTGGAGGGTGCGCCCCAGACAAGATCCGCAACGCCGCTTCGCGGGGCGGAATTGGTACTGCCACTGATCATCAATCACTAATTTTTGTACATGCTGTCATGATTCGGCACAATGAGGCAGTTCGACATCTACTCAGAAGTTCAATATCCCGATATTCAATTTCATCACAATCCACCAGTTTACCACGCGATTCCTGTTTTACTTCTCTACCGGTGCTTGCTCGAGACTGACACCATGAACAACGCCGCATAACCCAATAGCAACACCCACGCGACGCCACTCGAAGTAATGAGGAGCATTCGAAATCGTGAAAATCGCACTCCGGCCAGCCATGCCCATGGCGCTGGCGCGCACACTGCCACGCCCACGGGGAACCATAAGAGCAAGGCTAAATTTCCCCAAAAACCACCCTGTCCGCCATGCCAGAGAGCATCGGTAAGTGCAGTCCCAATCACGCAGGCCTGCAACGCTATAATAACAAGCCAAACGCCCCCGGTAGTTATTTTCTCCGGTGCTGCCAGTGATTTCTCTGCGACAGGCTCTCGTCCGGACGCACCCACGGTAAATCCAAGCCAGAACCCAAGCCCCACGGGACCCAAAAGGAGAATGATCTTTAGCATTAATAATGGTGGAAAAATTGGCTTAATCCCGTAGATTATAGTAGTCGGTACTAGAAAAACTACCAGGGCAAGATATCCCACGATCCATGGGCGTTTCCATACTTTCCGACCCAAAAACACTCCCGTCCCGCTTGAGCCCGCAACCCATATTCCCGCTCCAATACCCCCAACCAGCGGCCAATCTCCACCGATGCGCGAAAGGCACAGCCCCAAAATAAGGGACCCAATACTTATAACGAAGGGAAACCATTGTGAACGATGCACATTTCGCATTTCCAATACTCCTTTACCATTCCATTACCATCAATGGCGATGCCTGTGTTGTGCCGGATAATGCTAAAGTGGTACATTAAAGCATTCCAACACGTACCCGGAGGCCCGGCTTCCGCCGAAGCAACGCTGCGATGCCTTTTCGTGTGCACTGGGTGTGAGTCAAAATCAGCATTTGCAAACCCGGCATTTGTCTTACCCATCGGAGGCCAGTATCGGAGATATGCGTATACGCCAAATCCAGCGATTTGAGTTTCCGTAGTTTGACCAGTTCCCTAAGATCGGCATTCTTGATGTCGTCACCCGCCAAGCTGAGTCGCCGCAAATTGGCAAACGCAACGAGGAACCGCGTCACCTTGCCGTCCACGTTGGTGTCGTCGAGGTCCAGCCTCCGCAACCTGGTAAGCCCTTCAATGCTGATAATGCCCCTATCCCCGATATCTGCACCGCTAATAATTAGAGATTGTAGCGTGTGCAATTGCCCCACCACTTGCATACCGCGTTTGGACACCTGTAAACGCAATATGGTTAGTTTCACCAAGAAATGAAGCGGTTCCAGCGACCGAATATCGGCATTTTTACATCGAGGGCCGAGGAACACCGACTCAGCTGGCAGAAGCAAGGTCGCAAGTGGGACACCCCAATGCCAATCTCCCCACGTTTCCTTGTCTACCAGCACCTTCTGAAAAGGAGCAGCTTGAAGTATTACCGAGCCGTGATGTGCTACGATAGAGCGTATGGATCGGTATTGGGCACCCCCCCATACCGCGACCATGTACGCCATGAGCACCAGTGCCGAAAGAAGAGGCAACAGTTTAATAGTCCATCGCCAGCAGCCGGGCCTAAGGGTCCTGCAAAGATCGTTTCCTAAGTGAGGAACATCTTCCACCATGATCCACCTTTTGTTCGATTATCCTGCGTTGTTACAGGCCGCTGGGGTCCGGGTACATTACCGCCCGTCGCCAGATATACCCATACGAATTCACGCCACCGGCGCAGCGCACAAGGACCAACGAGCAATGAGCGGAACACTGGACATCCAAACTTCTGCTCCGTGATCATTGATGCCTGGCGATTGTAAACCTCCACATATCTCCTGGATTGCCACAGATTTTTTCTTACGGATTCCGGATTCTTGGTCAAACTGTCATTCAACGCAACCATGGATTATTCCGAGCAGAGCCAATCGAACAGGCAGTGTATTCTATCGTCCCACACGCTTTTGCACAGCAGCCGGCACATTCACGGACTATCGAAGCCGCAGCAACTGGCGGAAAACGAAAGCGTCTTGATT
>JAJZGH010000277.1 GCA_021798635.1 Planctomycetota bacterium
CTTTGGCATCGGATAGCTGGCGCACGCGGCGACATGCTCAACGAAGTCTGCTGTCCACCAAAGGTTTTATTTTGCCGCAACTTGCCGCGGCGATGGTTACAACACACAATGCCGAACAGCGCAACCGACTGCTGCGGATTTGCATGCAACTGTATCTGCGGCAATTTAACTGGCTGCATCATGGCAGCGCTTTTATCGGCGTGGAGTTCATCACCAATCCGCTGGAGCTACGAAAGCACGGAAAGCCCCAATGGATTCCCGCAGTGGCGGTGGTGCATACCGTCCCGGGATTTCCCGGCGGCTTATATCTGCGTGACAATGATCTGATCATTGGAATTAACGGGCACAAAATTTCAGCATACAACACGGCCACAGCTTTCCGCGCGGAAATTCAGAAATATCAGCCCGGCAGCAAGATCACTCTGTTATTGCTGCGCGACGGGAAACTGATAAAGGTCGTGGTGCAACTAACCGGCATTCCAACCGATCCGCTGGCCGGGCAGGAACTTTTGAATCAACGGGATCTCATCGTGCAGCACCTGATCGCCAAATATCTCCCCGCAAATCCCCTGATTTTGGCCCCCGCCCTGCGGTAGTTTTACGTCACATCGACGGCTTATGCGGCACCAGCACGGAATCGAGATTTATTTGGCCGGTATTGTTTTGATCGCACCGCAGCATGATGGTGTTGTTGCCCGCCGCCAGGGGCAGATAAAGGGCGATATTTTGCCAGGTATCCCAGCTTGGAGTAGAGGGGATGCGCAATTCGCCGGCCATCACACCGTTGACATACACATTCATGGTTTTAATGGTGTTCAGATCGGCATTGGCCGCACGGAACTCCACGCGGTACTGCCCCGCTGTGTGGCGCCGCAGATAATAGCTGGCACCTGTACCAGGCAACGCAAAGCCTGCGATAAATCCGCCGGCAGTATAGCCGGTGTGATTGGTCATAATGGCTGGCCGTAAACTTGGTGATGGGCCGAACAAGTGTGTATCGGTATACATATCGTTGCTGGTTTTCAGGGGTACCGTCGGCGGCGTGGGACCGAAGATCGACGCATCCTGCGAATCCAGAATTTCCATTTCTTTATGGATATTTTGCATTCCACGCAGATGCACGGTCACTTTTTCGCCCGCTGGAATTTTTACCAGCGTCACCGGGCCGATGACATCAACATCCGTGTGCCAGCCACCGGCGGCCTGCGAAAGAGCATAGCGATTTTCAACAGCTTGAAGGGCTTGGCCGTTGACCATAACCGCATTTGCGGCCTGGCCATGGACGCGCAGGACAAAATGTTTGACCGTTGAACTGTACGCACCGGCGTTGGCAGCAAGGTGAATATCGGTGCCGGTATGCAGGCTTTGTGCGGTAATGGCCTGGCGATGGAACTGTCCATGTTGATAGTCGTAGGAGTCGCCATCATCATCGTAAAATTCGCCCTGGCTTTCCTGCGCTGCCGGATAAATATCGAGATAAATCATTTCCGGTTTGGCGGTATGAATCGCTTTTACCGGATCAGCCGCCGGGATAATGGCTCCGTCTCTGATAAACAGCGGCCAATCCATCCAGGAGTCTTTGTTAAGCTGGTAATTAATCCATTTACCGCCGGTGAGGCGATCGCCGCGGAAATAATCAATCCAGTCTCCCGGCGGGAGATAGAGCCGCCGGGTTGTGGATTCATCTTTGCCGTCGCCCATTTTTTCCACCACGGGCGCGGCCATCATCCAATCACCGAACATCCATTGATCGGTAATAGCGGCGACGTTGTGATCTTTGGGATAAGCAAAGGTTAATGGCCGAACAATTCCTACGCCCGTTTCAGTGCAGGCCGCATGTTCCAGCGCATACACATAGAAAAACCAGCTGTACCGCTGCCGAATGGCCTGTTTGACGGTTTCACAGGCCTGATCGCCAAATACCCAGGGCTGTCGGCGTTCACCGAGCGTGCAATGCGTGCGTAACGTGGGGCAAACAGCCGTGAACTGGAACCAGCGCGTGTAACACTCTGCTGTGGGGTGGCCGCCAAAACCGCCGGTATCCTGTGCCCAGCGCATCTGTCCGAGATTAATGGTGTTAATCATGGCCAGCGTCTGCAGCCGCATCACCTCAAAGCCGGTATTGATATCCCCGGACCAGGTGGCATAGGCGTAACGTTGTGAACCCAGGTAAAAATTACGGTTAATCGACCACACACGGTTGCGCGGGCGGTCTTGCCGCTGGCCTTCATATAAAGACTGCTGCATGTGCAAAAATTCAAAATTGCCCATGTAACCGTAATCAGCTTCATCATTCCAGAAACCTACGATGCCGTGCTGCATGCACTGGTGGGTCCAGGTGGCGTGCCAATACCATTGGCGGCAGATGGGCTTATAGAAATCAACATCCAACGACATCAGATGGGAGAAGTAATCGGCAAAAGGCTTTTCGCCCGGCAGGAAAATATCCAGCTTTTTGGCTGTGGCCCCCTGCGTGGTCATAGGCGCAATTTTGCCCTTGACCGTGCTGATAATAATGCGGGGCTTCATAATTCCGGTGATCTTGCATTCCAGCGCCCCCGTCCAGTTAATTAAAGCATCGGGATTATCCGGCGTATACAGAGCCTGCGAATATTTCACGGGATTCCAGCGGAATTCGCCATAATGGCTGGCACCCCAGTCTTTCCAATCAAAATCCAGCGTAAAGTTATCAATGGGAATGTCCAGAGCGCGGTAGGTTTCCAGATACTCGCGCAGCAATTCCTGATTGGTGCCCCACTGCGAATTCGTAAAGCCATACGCCCACTTCGGAAACAACGGCATTTTCCCACTGGCCAACGCCAGACCCTGAAAAATCTCGGGCGGAGTACCGACAAAAATAAAGACCGTCAGGCTGTTGGGGCGGAAGTAATTGCGGCCATAGTTATCCGCTTTGGCATCGCCATAATAAAAGCCGATATCATCCGGGCCGATATGAAAATATCCGCCATCGGAATCCACCAGAATGCCATAGCCGTCAGTGGTCCAGGTAAAGGGCGCTCCGCCGCCGCCTTCCACCGAGGCTTCAACCTGATATGTGTCATTGGCGACGCCCGCCCCATCTTTAATCAGCGGCAAAATATTTTTCGACCAGCACGCTGAATTGCGAATGCCGTAGAACTTGGCCTGGCGGTTGCGCCGAAATGAAAAGCCGGTTTGGGCCTGATCTTTGGGATTGACATGTAAAGATTCAGCAGCGGTTTGCTGCAAAAGTACCTGGCCGTGGGAATCCATTATTGTCAGGCGGCACGGATCGCGGCTGACGTGCAATTCAAAGCCACTGGTAACCATGCGGATGCCATCAACCGTGGAATCCACCTTGGCCGCCGGATCACCCGGGAAAACCGCTTTGGGGTCCAGCACGGGCGTGTGTGGATCGCTTTTGCCGGCGGCCAAAAGATCCAGCCGCAGAATGTGCGGCGACAGTGGCTGTACCCGCAGCACATCGTTACCAATAACAAACTTAAGGCCGCCAGCCTCTGCGACAACACTTGAAACCACCCCCAGCGAAGGGGCCTTTGAATTCGCGGCATGGGCCTCGGCGGAAACTGCCGTGGTAAGTGCCGCTGCCGCGGAAATTTTGAGAAAATTACGCCGATCCTGCATGGATAAAACTCCAAATCAATTTTTATGTAGGCGGCGAAACGTAGTTTTACCGGCAATCAGGGATTTGTCAAACCAAGCGGAGCGAAATTTTGTGCCCATGAGCCGCTGATGGCCGTTTTGTCTTCACTCCGCGCTGTTTGCGTTGCGGGCAATCCAAGGTGCTACATAGCGGCGAATATACTCTGGGCAGGCGGAAAACCCATGGGTTCCCCAATGATTGCAATCATCCACCAGGGCGGGCGTCCAGATATCCTGATGTACTTTTGCATAAAGATTCTCCGTGTCACAAAGTTTCGCAGGCCGTTTGAAGCCAACAAAACCGCAGGAGACATGCGGCTTACGGTCGCTGGTGCCGAACAAACATGTTCCAATTCCCAGTACGATCCAGTCACGATGGGAATAAAAATTATAAATCCCCTTCCGCAATCGCCGCAGGGCCGGACGTAAATCATAGGTGCTTGAAACCGCCCCGCTGAGAAACACCAATCCGTCAATGCTGCGATCCGGCGGCAGCATTTCGACCGCAAAAATCGCCGGCCCGGCACCGCCGCTGTTAGCCACCACATGCACCGGGCGGCCTGGATACTGATCCTGATAGCTTTGAATGATCTGCACCAGCTCGGCGGCCCTGGCCCGGTTTCGCCGCAGCCACATTAAATTCGGAAAGTACCCTTCCGGAAACGCGATGCCCCAGTAAAATATCCGCACTGCACCGGGAACCGCGCCGAGCAGACCATCCACCATGGCCTGTGCATACGGGCCTGCGGCCTCAATACCCGGAAGAATGAGAGTAAGCCCGTGCTCTAAATCAGCGGTGCTAACAGCGGATTGCCGAAAGAAAGGCCGGCCATAAAAGCGCTCCACCAGCAGCCGAAAAAACTCGTCGCGGCCTTGTCGGATATCGGCCGCTTTCCGGCGCAGTTGGAGAGACCGCTTTTCCCGTCTGGCGGCGCGATCGGCATTGATTGGGGAATTGCGATTTCGCACGGAATATCCTTTATTGCTCAAGCAGTGCCAGCAACTTCCATGCGATATGGTAGGTAGCGGCATTGCGGAAATTGATTACGGCGGTTCATCACGGTCCCGCCGCGTATGTCACCACGTGACGCCGGCCGTGAAAAAATGCCCGCCGGCGAATCTCGGTGCATTCCGCGCTGTACAACCGCTCCCCCAACCAATACAACCCTTCGCGCAGCTGCGCTGGCGACATAAGTTGTGGCTGGAAGTTCACATCAAATAATGTGCATAAATCCCATCGTCCGGGCTGCAAGATTCGCTGCTGGTGAACCAGCCGGTGGTATAAGGGCGTGCCGGGGAAGGCCGTCAGGACTGTAATCTGGACTTCAAACAATGGCACATCCATGGCGAAATCCAGCACCTGCTGGAATATTTCCGGTGTATGGGTATCCAAGCCCAGGATAAAACAGCCATTGACGGTAATCCCGTGCCCCTGAATGGTGCGCAGTGCTTCTTTGTATTTCTCCGCCCAGCGCGCCTTGATATTACGCCGCATCTCAATACCGCCAAGTTCAGCCGATGCGGGGCTTTCCAGTCCTACCAAAATCTGCCGACAGCCCGCGCGTCGCATGGCATCCAGCAGCACGCCGTCCTGAGCTACGGAAATGTCCGTTTCCGTAAACCATTTAAACCTTAAAGGTGTCAAGGCGCGGCATAGATCCCGTGACCATGCTTTGTCCACAAATGTATTATCATCCGCAAATTCGACGAAGGCATGTTCCTGTACGCGTTGAATAGCGCGAATATCCCGTACCACCGTTTCTATCGGGCGCTTGCGATACCGCTGGGTAAGCATCACGGTGGAGGCACAAAAATCACAACGCCAGGGACACCCACGTGAGGTCTGTACTGTGAAGCGGTTATAGGTGCCAGCATCCAACAAATCGTACCGGGGGATGGGCAATGCTTCCAGGAGTACCGGCGGAAAATCGGCGGCCCGGAAAATGCGGGGACTGTGGCGCGCCTCGGCTGCCGCAACAACCGCGGGCCATACCGATTCGCCTTCGCCAACCACGACATAGTCCGCATGTTCCGCGGCTTCATCCGGGCAAACACTCACATGCAACCCTCCCATCGCTACCTTAACGCCCGCCGCGCGCAGACGATCGGCGATGTTGTAGGCTTCAAATACCTGCGCGGAAAATGTGCTGATCGCCACAAGGTCGCAGCAGTAAAGCTGGGATGGCTCGGAGTGATCCGATTCGGCTTCAAAATATCGCAAGTCATGTCCT
>JAJZGH010000036.1 GCA_021798635.1 Planctomycetota bacterium
CCATGAGGGCGCTATAAACATTTCCGCTGCTCGCGCCGTGCAATAGCCGACGTTGCAGTATGTGCGTGGCGTTGCGGCGCAGGGATTCGTTGGGATTAAATTCGGGATCAAGTGTAGAACCCAGGCGATCAAGGTTCAGCAGGGTTTTGCCCAGCATGGTAAACTCCTGCGGCATTCGAATTCCGCAGTCTGCGGTGATGGTGCCCAATTCCAGCACCACACGTCCGACATTAATACCGTTAAGCGTGCTGTCTTTGTTGAGGGCAATTAAATCATTGACCGCACGGTTTAACTTCTTTTCATTGAAATTCTCTTTCTTCTCCCCGACATCAATCAACCGGGTTACGACCGCGTCAGTTCGGCTCTCGCTGACAGCCAGAAGCAGGTGCAGAAGCTTGTCCTGAAAGTGCGGTGAAATATGTGCCACCATCCCCAGATCCAGCAACGCGATACATGAGTCGTTGGTCAGCAGGACATTTCCCGGATGCGGGTCGGCGTGATAGAAGCCATCGACAAGTATTTGTTGGAGATAGGCCTGAAAAAGTTCCTCCGCGAGCATGGCGCCATCCAATTCGAGCCGGACCACCGGGCTTAATGCGGTGATTTTCTGGCCGGCGATGTATTGCATGGTCAGTACCCGCGACGTGGAAAGGTCTGCAAGCGGTGCCGGCACACGCAAATGTTTGAATTCTTTAAGATTGGCACCCAGGGTTACGAGATTACGCGCCTCCTGGCGGTAATCCAACTCGCTTAGAATCGTTCGTTCAAATTCTTCAATAATCGGGCCGAATTCGTATCGCTTGCCCAGCTCGGTGTGCTGATCAAGAAAATGTGCGACCTCACGCAGAGATTCCATATCGGCGGTGACCAGTTCACGAATGCCCGGGCGCTGGATTTTAATAACCACCGCACGTCCGTCATGCAAGGTTGCGCGATGGACCTGCCCCAGCGAGGCCGCCGCCAGCGGGCGCGGCTCAATGTCCGCAAATATTTTTGGCAATCGAGCACCCATTTCTTCGGCCAGAATAGCCCGTGCTTCCTCGAAGGGAAACGGCTCAACCTTGTCTTGCAGGCGGGAAAGGGCTTGCAGATACGCGGGTGGCATGATATCGGGCCGCGTTGAAAGCAGCTGGCCCAGTTTAATAAAGGTAGGCCCCATCTTTTCAAGATCATCAGCGAGTTGTGTGGCATCGGGCGAGTCGCCGGCGTCGGTGGGCTGGTCTTCCGGATCAAGCATGGCCGACACGCCGGCCGCCTTCGCCCAGTCGGATCGGCCATATTTGTAGAAGAGCCACACGATATCCCTGTATCGGCTGAAATGCTTCGGTTTAAGCGACAGGCTCATAGCAACTCCTTTTTTTAATTGCGCATCAGTATGCCCACTGCATCCTGTGGCTCCGCAGTTGAAGCAGCGAAGTCCCTTGCAATTATAGCCCCGGCAGCCTGTGCGGAGGAATGCAATATCCAAAAAAAGTCCCGCAGGGTTTAAGCCTGCGGGACGGGGTTGTTACTCTGCATGATGAGGGTGTGAGCCGTTTAGAGGGTGATCGGGACTTTGGCGCTATGGCTCAGCGAATGGCTGCGGTGAAAGGCCGCTGCGCCCCTCAGGCTCATGCAGTCGATACGTAAGTGTTATTGCGGCGGACCGCGGCGGCCACCACGGCCCGGGCGGCCTTTTTGCAATGTAATGGTGCCGGCATCCCCGGTTGCGCCGGACGCTACGGCGACAGGCCTCTGAACGCGGCCGAAGCCGACGCCGCGGTCAAATACGAAGATACGGTATTTGCCAACGGGGGCGTTGTTGATGGTAAATGTGCCATCATCAGCGGTTTTGGTGATGCCATGTACCATGGTCCGCTTAATCCAAACCGTCTGTCCCGGCTGCACCTGATCGGGCTTCATACGACCACGCTGGCGCGGGCCGTTGTTGGGCATCATCATGACATTTACCATGGCTCCGCTGACCGGATTTCCATTGGCATCCACCACTTTTCCCGTCAGGGTTCCGGTTTGATCCGTGCTGGCGGCCACCTGGGCTTGAGCCATTTGCGATGCCAGCGGGGCAATAGCGCCGACCAGTAAAACCGCCAGTAACGCCACAACAAACTTACGCATAAAAAACTCCTTGGATAACTGGAATTACCAACTTGGGACCATCGGACCATCCGATGTCGTCCCCTCATGGTCGCCTGCCCAAGGCCAAACGCGCGTGGCTGGAAAAAGTTTCAGTAAAATTCAATGTTGCATTTTTGACGGTCTTAATGCTGAAGTGGAAGGGCCTTTATCATGCCGGTTCCCGGCTCATGGCGGCTGGATCGTAGCGCTGCGCGATGGGCATGCGGCGGCCGTAGCCAAAGGCGCGGGAGGTTACCTTTAGCCCTGGCGGCATTTGTTTGCGCTTATATTCATTGGTATCGACCAGTCGAGCGACGCGCAATACCGTTGGCTTATCAAAGCCGGCACCAATAATTTCCCAAACTGATTTTTCCTCTTCCACATAGAGCCGCAGAATGGCGTCCAGTATCGGGTAGGGGGGTAGGCTGTCCTGATCGGTTTGATTCGGGCGCAATTCCGCACTGGGGGCTTTGGTGATTGATCCCTCTGGAATCGCTGGTGCCAGGCCCGAACGGACGCGCTGCTGGTTAATTTCCCCCGCCAATTCATAGACCATCATTTTCGGTACATCACTGATCACCGCCAGGCCGCCGCACATATCACCGTAAAGTGTGCAATACCCGGTGGCCACTTCACTTTTGTTGCCGGTTGTTAAAAGGAGGTGGCCGAATTTATTGGACAACGCCATCAGCAGATTGCCCCGGATGCGCGCCTGTAAATTCTCCTCCGCTAAACCGGGGGTAGTATTCCGGAAAAACGGTTCCAGCGTTTTTTCCATCGCGTGATGCGCCGCTTCGATGGGAAGTTCATGGAAATGTATGCCCATGGCATCGGCGAGTTTCCGGGCATCGCTTAAACTATGCTCCGAGCTGTAGCGTGATGGCAACGCAATGGCCGTCACGTTGTCCTGGCCTAGAGCCTGGGCGGCCAGTGCCGCGACAACTGCCGAGTCGATTCCGCCGGAAAGCCCCAGCACTGCCGTTTTGAATCCGCATTTACGGGCATAATCACGCAGGCCCGAAACCAGGGCGGCATGCAGGGAGGCAATTCCAGTCCGCGGCGGCGGACAATCCAGCTTGGCCGGGCCGGGTAAATCGAAAACGATTAAATCTTCTTCGAAATCCTTGCCTTGCGCCAGCAGATTTCCCGCCGCATCAAAGGCCATGGAACAGCCGTCAAAAATCAGCTCGTCATTGGCCCCCACCTGATTGACATACACAATGGGCATGTTCCAGCGGCGTGCCTGATGGCTGATAAGCCTGCGGCGGAAATCATTTTTCCCCAGCGTAAAGGGGGACGCGCTGATATTGACCAGTATATTGGCCCCCGCCTTGGCCAACGCTTCGACAGGATTAAATGGGTACATCTGTCGGCCCACCACCTGTTCATCATTCCATAAATCTTCACAGATCGACAATCCGATGCGCTGCGAACCCAGCATCACGGTTTCCGTTTTGGGGCCGGGTTCAAAATAACGACTTTCATCAAAAACATCGTAGGTTGGCAACAGACTTTTTACACCGCGATGAATGACTTCCCCGTCCCGCACCACAGCCACCGCATTATAAAGCGTGCGCCCTGACGAACCGGGATTCTCCTGAGCGTAGCCGACCATGGTGGTGATGCCCTCGCTGTGCTGGGCAATGGTAGTTAGAGCTTCCTGCATCTGTTGCAGCACAATAGGCTTTAAGAGCAGATCACGCGGTGGATATCCAATGATTGATAATTCCGGAGTAACCAGCAATTCCGCACCCTGCCCGACGGCGTGATCCATCGCGCTGATCAGGCGTTGCGTATTTCCGGCAATATCACCGACGATGGGATTAAGCTGGGCCATGGCAATGCGCATGAATCGCGATCCTTTTCCTGACACTACTGCCGATATTCTATAGCGCTTTGAGAATTGCGGCGTGGCAGCGGGGAAAATATCCGTGATAAAATTCGGGTGGGCTTCTGGATATTGCCACGCCATTGGCCCCAGGCTGATATTGCGGATTGTACGGCGGCTCACTACTATAAGCCTCAATTGCCGCTGGCGAAGGCGGCTCGGATTATTGATTTAGTACAGCTCGTGAAGTTGATGGTATTGCCTTATTCAGGAGAAACCCATGTCAGATGCCGTGATCGTGAATAATAGTATGAATCGCCGAGCTTTTATCGCCGGCACGGCAGCCGCTGGTGCTGCAACCCTGGCGGGCTGCTCGGCCCAGGGGCACCATAAAATTAACGCCAGGGTAACTAATTCCCAGCGCGTTGGCATATCTGAAGATGCCTATAAAAAAGCCTGGCAGCGGGCGGCGGGCATGGTAGCGAAAATGACGTTGGAGGAAAAAATCGGGCAGACCGGCAATCAGACCCCGGCCATCAAACGCATAGGTCTTCCGGCCTACAACTACTATTCCGGCGAAGCGCTGCATGGCCTGGTGCGCGGCGGCCCCGTGACCAGTTTCCCGTTGCCGCTGGCGATGGCCTGTTCCTGGAATCCGGCGTTGGCCCTGGAGGTCTATACCGCAGTCTCGGACGAGGCGCGGGCCTACAACAAGAAGGATAATGTCGGACTGGCTTATTATTCTCCGCAAACATTGAACCTGCATCGTGACCCGCGGTGGGGGCGTTGTGAAGAGGCGCCGGGAGAAGATCCCTGTCTTGCGGGCGCCTGGGCCGTGAATGTCATTAAAGGTATGCAGGGAGATAATCCCAACTATCTGAAAACCACCGCCTGCGCCAAACATTTTATCTGCAACAACACCGATGATGATCGCACGAGTGTTTCGGCTTCAGTGAGTCCGCGGAATTTCTGGGAATATTACACCCGCGCGTACCGCACGTGCGCTCTGGATGCGGATGTCTTTACCTTTATGAGCGCGTATAGTGCTATTAACGGTGTACCCTGCAGCGCGGATCGTTTTCTCCTGACCAGTTTACTGCGGGATCGTTGGGGATTTCGTGGTTATGTCACCTCTGATTGTGACGCAATCTATAACATATTTAATCCCCATCATTACCTGCCTACATTGCATCAGGCGGCGGCCGCAGCGGTTCAGGCGGGCTGCGATTTGAATTGCGGCAACACACTGCCTAAGCACCTCGGTCGAGCGGTCGCGGATCAGTTGGTTAGTGATTCCGATATCAGCCGAGCCATTACGCGGTTATTGACGGTGCGGGTGCTGTTTGGTGAATTTGATTCCCCGCAAAGCGTTCCTTATAACAGCATCAGCTTTGATATGGTTGATTCACCGGCGCACCGGGCCTTGGCTCTGAAAGCTGCGCGAGAGTCCATCGTTTTATTAAAAAATGACAACAATTTTTTGCCCTTGCAGAAATCGGATTTGAAAACTGTCGCCGTGATTGGTCCCACGGCGGGTCAGTGCCACCTGGGTGGCTACAGCGGTTCGCCGTTTGTGCGCATTTCCCCGTATGACGGCATTGCCCAGGCGCTGGGGGCAGTCGCTTATCACCCGCATGATCATGTATGGCCACAGGACCTTCAGGCGGTCAGCGCCGGCGTGCAGACCCAAACTTCCAGCGAAGGCGGTATGGACATCGGCTGGATTGATGACGGAGCGTGGCTGGAATACAAGCCCCAGGATTTCACCGGCAAGAGCCATCTTGCCATTCGCGTTTCCAGTCCGGGCAACGGGGCGACTATTCATGTACATGTCGACTCTTTACAGGGCAGGAAAATTGCGACTCTGACCGTGCCGCACACCGGCGGCTGGCAGCACTGGACGACCGTTTCCGCCGCTATTACCGGCATTACCGGAAAGCATAAAGTCTTCTTCAAATTTTCCGGCCCCAAAAGCGGCCCGATGTGCAATGTCGAATGGTTCCAGCTTCGACCGGCGAGCGCCGCAGCCAAACCGCAACCTAAAGCGGGTCAACCGGTGGTGATCTTCAAGCCGGGATGCACGGTCAATGGGCCAAAAGATGAGAAGATGTTTGCCGAGGCGGTGGTTGCCGCGAAAAGCGCCGATGTGGTGATCATGGTTTGCGGCGTGGATCAAAGTATTGATTCTGAAGGGCACGATCGCCCAGATATAAAACTCACGGGCGTGCAGCACGAATTAATTCAGGCATGCTTCAAAGCCAATCCCAAAACCGTGCTGGTGATCTCCAGCAACAACACCGTGGCCGTGAATTGGGAACAGGAAAATCTGCCGGCCATTGTATCAGCCGTGTTCGCCGGTCAGGCCCAGGGAACCGCCATCGCTGATGTTCTGTTTGGAAATTACAATCCCGGCGGTAAAACGTGTTGCACGTGGTATAAGTCGGTGGATCAGCTGCCGGCGTTTCATAACTACGATATTATGAAGGGCCGCACGTATATGTACTTTGAAGGCCGGCCGCTGTATCCCTTTGGCTATGGTTTAAGCTATACGCATTTCAAGTTCAGTGATCTGGGCATTTCCAAAGGTACGCTGGCCGTCGGCGAGTCGATTGTGATCTCGGCAGTCATCACCAATACGGGCCTGTACGCAGGCGCGGAAGTTGTGCAAATATACGTGCAGGCACCGGCGTCCCCTGTTAAGCGGCCCATCAAGCAGTTGGTGGGATTCCAACGCGTGGACCTTAAAGCCGGGGAAAGTCGAAACGTGGAATTCACGCTTCCGTATACCGAGCAGGCGCTCTGGTACTGGCAGGAAAAGCAGCGCAAATTTGTGCTTCAGGAAGGGATGCTGAAAGTGCTGGTGGGAAGTTCCTCGGCCGATATACACTTAAATACCGTCATTGCATTGCAATCCTGCACGGATGCCAGGCTCGGAGGCCCCGAGACGCTTACCACGGCCGCGGTCAATTCTGTAGTAATGTAGTAGCCAAAAAAAGGCCTCCGGGGGTTCGCCCCGGAGGCCTGCTGATTTTTCAAGCCAAACTTAGTTGGCTGGAAACCTTACATCCCGGGCATCCCGGATTTGCCCTGGATGGTTTTCCAATGGCCATGCACATCAACCTTGATCATGGATGGAACCAGGACATGATCCTTGGGATTGGCTTTGCCCATAACTTCAATCGTGCGGCCCACGTAGTCTGCCAGAGGGCGGGAATTGGTGGCCAATACCCAGGCTTTGCCATGGACCAGAATCCCGGCCGGCACACCTTCGCTTAAGCACTTTTTGCCGCAGGTCTTGCCGTGGGCGCGGCCCATGGCACCCAGAGCGGAATAGCACTTCATATCAAGGAGTTGGCCCTTGACCGTGACGGTTTTGGTTGTCACTGCAAAAGCACTGACCGACATGGCGCTGACCGCCAACACACCTGCGATACCGGAAATAATTTTGCGATTCATAACGCAACTCCAGAAAAAAAACCAGTTTTGGCCTACCGATGAACACCATCAGTATCGCCGCAACATTTTATCTACCTAAATCCCCCGAGTGCCGGCTTGACTATTCGTCTTGCACTTCACCAAGCCACCCCATTATACGCGGCTCCGGGCAGGGTAGATGAAAAATCGTTCAATTGGCTCCGGGCAAGGGTGGGAGGTGGGCTGGGAGCCAGCTTAGGTTACGGGTTACAGGGGACAGAGACAACGCAGCATTTAGGAGTTTTTGGAAGCGCCGTCGCTGCCGGGCAGGGGTCTGGGTTGATTCCTTCATCCACTGTGGTTACCGCCAACTACTGGACTTACTGGTCAACACGGTTTTCCCCTGTAACCCGTAACCTGTAACCTCGCACTCGCTCCTGCGTTCTGCGTCCTGCGCCCGCCGTTTTTATGGGCGGGGTTTTATCAGGGCGTTACATTATTGGAACCGTTGAATTTGCTGCTGAAAATACAAGATTTTTTGTGTGCTTCTCCGGCACATTTGCCGATACATTAACTGTGCAGGTAACAGGATTCAGACACATATCGGCTGAAGCACTGCACAAGAGACGAGGCGAAAATTAATCCGCGTGCTGACGCAATTCAACATCAGCAATCCATAGGTCTCGGTACGAGCTTATGGTCCGCGGTATTCGCCGGTGTGAGAAACATATTTTGGCTTGATTTCCCCTGGAGGGAGCGAGAGGTTTGTCGGTCCGCGAGCGGACCTGTTTAGATGAGATGAGCGCCATGGCCGCACACGCGGCGGCCAAAAATTCAAATTCGTCAGCGCCTTTCGGCGCACCTGGTAGAAGCACAATTTGCCGGAGGGAGAAAGAGAAGGTGGCACGGGGGCTTTGCGCCTTTCGCCCGGCGAAGGCGCAAGGCTCACCCCCCGGGAGGGGGGGAGAGACCTGTCCCGGCAATTCGGTGGCCTCTGGCTGCTGAATTGCCGGGCTTTTTTTTAAGCTGACTTTGGGGAAGGCTTGTGGCAGGGTTGGATTGCGATCGGGTTGAGGTACGCCGCCGTCTTCACGAGTTGTAGAGCACCGGATGATCAATCCGGTGGTTGACCCCGTGCCGCCAACCAACCACCGGGTTATCACCACGTTGCGATATGACGCGACGTCCCCCAAGAGGCAAAAAATCAGGCCGTCGCAACCCGGCCATTGCCCGGACGGAGCACCAGTGGCGAAAAAGGAATTTTGCCCATACTATAAAAGCTGCAAAGTTTTGTTGAGGTTGCACATGAAGCGAATGCTGAAAAATATCGGCTTCGTGATATTGCTGATTCCCGCGCTTGCCATCTTATTTTTTGGTCCCCGGCAACAAGCCGGAGTTCCCAAGGGCCGCGTCGTTGTCACGTATTGGGAAAAATGGACCGGCCCCGAAGAACAGCAGATGAAGATCATCGTCGATGACTTCAATGCGACGGTGGGCCTCAAAAAGCATATTTTTGTGCAATTTGTTTCCATGGCGGATATCGACAAAAAAACACTCATCGCCACTGCCGCCGGCGTTCCTCCCGATATCGCGGGCCTGTGGGATAACGATATTGCACAGTTCGCCTCGCTGGGTGCCCTGACGCCTCTGGGACAACTTGCCAGAGAGCATGGGATCACTCGCAAAACGTATAAAAAGGTTTATTGGAAGGCGTGCCACTATCACGGGCGGTTGTACGCACTGGTAAGTACGCCCGCGGATATCGCGTTGTTATACAACAAGCTGGTCTTCAAAAGTGACGCCCGAAAATTAAGAGCTGCCGGGTTAAATCCCAACCAGGCACCGCAAACCATAAAGCAGCTTGACGCGTATGCCCGCGTGCTGACTAAATTCGGCCCGCGGGGGCAATTGCTGCGCGCCGGCTTTTTGCCCACTGAGCCGGGCTGGTACTACCCTGAAGTATTTTTCTGGTTTGGCGGTCATATCTGGAATGCCAAGACCCATCAATTCACCCTCACCACCCCGCAGGACGTCGCTGCGTATCGCTGGATCGCCGCTTATTCCAAGTGGCTGGGGCCTGAGGCCATCAATTCTTTCACCTCCGCCCAGGGCAATTTTGAATCGGCGCAGAATCCGTTCATGCTCGGAACGCTGGCCATGGAACAGCAGGGGCCATGGATGGCTAATTACATCTATAGTTACGATCGGCCCTTCTCCACCCTGCACTGGTCCTACGCCAAGGCTTTAACCATGCCGCTGGCACAGAGACGGAAAAATTATGGTTGGGCCGTTGCTCCTTTTCCATCGGCGGTACCGGGGATGAAAGATGTTTCCTACTGCGGCTTTGACGCGTTTGTTATTCCGCGCGGAGCCACACATATCAAGCAGGCGTTTACCTTTATTGCCTATGTTGAAAGCCAACCGGTCATGGAGCGGCTCTGCAGCATGATGAGCAAGAATTCTCCGCTAAGAAAAGTCAGCAGGGACTTTATCGAACATAATCCCAATCCCTACATTGACGTTTTTGAAAAACTGGCCAATAGCCCCAACGCCCGTGGACTGCCGAAAATTCCGATCATGCCTCAAGTGGTTGATGAACTCAATACGGAGGCCCAGGCGGTGGCCTTGCTTGAACGAACGCCCACCCGCGCCTTGGAAAAAGCACAACACCGCCTGCAACGGGAATATGACAGTTATGAACGTGTGCAGCGCTTGCGACGGGCCGAAAAATGATGCGAGATCTTGCGGCAATAACAGAGCACGAGAGGAAACGCTTTGATGATTCAGTGGAGAAATGAGATTAGGCAGACGGCTAAGGGCCTGGCATTTCTTTCGCCTTGGCTGATCGGCTTTGCCGTATTTATGGCGCTGCCTATCGGTCTGTCACTTTATTTAAGTTTCTGCGATTATCCGCTGTTGCAACCGCCGGTCTTTGTGGGCCTCCGGAATTATCACGCCATGCTGCATGATTCGGTATTTTGGGAATCGTTGCGAAACACCGGTTATTACGCGCTGTTAACGCTGCCTGCGGGAATGATCATTGCCATCGGGGCGGCGTTATTGCTTAATAGCCGGGTACGGGGGATTGCCATTTACCGCGCTATTATTTTTTTGCCGTCGCTGGTGCCTCTGGTGGCGTCATCCATGGTGTGGCTGTGGCTGTTTAATTCCCGGTTGGGGTTAATTAACACCATTTTAAGGTATCTGGGTTTTGCCCATCCGCCGGGCTGGCTTACCACCACGCAGTGGGCCATGCCATCATTGGCGATCATGAGCTTTTGGGGTTTGGGTAACACCATTGTCATTTACCTTGCGGGTTTGCAGGATGTTCCACGGGAACTGTATGAAGCTGCGGAAATTGATGGAGCCAGCCCGTCCCGTCAGTTGTGGCATGTGACGCTTCCGGGTATTTCACCGGTTATATTTTTTAATCTGATCATGGCTATTATCGGTGTTGTTCAGAACTTTACTGTGCCTTATGTCATGACGCAGGGCGGCCCGGACCGGGTCACCTATTTATTTACCATGTACCTATACGACAACGCCTTCAGCTTTTTGCACATGGGCTACGCCAGCGCCATGGCCTGGGTTGAATTATTGATTGTACTGCTTCTTACGGGAATCGCATTCTGGAGCAGTCGGCACTGGGTTCATTATCAGGGAAAATGATATATGCCTGAAAAAAAACTTCCTGTCATCATCGCCCCCCAGGAGTTGCTAAGCGGAAATCCTTCCGCCGGACCCGCGCAAGATCCCGCCACGGATTCCCCCATCCCGCTCCCGCGTAATACCAGCCGGCGCGTTTTAACTCACGCGTTGCTGCTTATCGCATCCCTTCTTGCCCTGGTGCCCTTTCTCTGGCTTTTGGATACGAGTTTCAAAACGGAATCCAGCGCCACGCAATATCCGCCCAGCCTGATTCCCTCGCCTTTCCGCTGGCAGAATTATGTCAACCTGTTTTCCGAACGGCAGTACCACATGTTGCTTTGGGCCCGCAACAGCCTGACCATCGCCGTGCTGGTGGTGCTGGGTACCACAATTTCCAGCGCCTTTGTGGCATACGGTTTTGCCAAAATTCGATTCCGCGGTCGAGGCCTGTTATTTGCTTTGATGCTCTCCACCATGATGATTCCGTTCCCCGTCACCATGGTGTCGATGTTTATTATCTTCAAATGGCTGGGTGATTATACCGGCATGGCCTGGCTGGGAACGTTCCGCCCGCTCTGGGTCCCTTACTGGTTTGGTTCCGCGTTCAGCATTTTTCTGCTGCGGCAATTTTTCATCACCATTCCGGACGAACTTTCTGAAGCGGCGCGCATTGACGGCTGCTCTGAACTGGGAATATTTTTCCGCATTATTCTGCCTCTGGCCCGTCCGGCATTAAGCGTGGTAGCGCTGTTCGCTTTTCTTGGCGTATGGAATGATTTCCTTGGCCCCTTGGTCTACCTGCAACACTCCCATCAGTTCACGCTGGCATTAGGTCTGGAAGCTTTTCAATCCCAATTGGGCGGCAGCCAATGGAACCTGCTGATGGCCGCCAGCGTTCTGGTCATTCTCCCCGTAGTAATCCTCTTTTTTATCGCCCAACGCACCTTCATTGAAGGCATCGCCACGACTGGAATAAAAGGATAAGCGACAGGATTCTCGCCGCGGGCTTAGGTGATGATCTGATAGCATCGCGCCATGGAGCACCGTGGTGATAACCCGGTGGTCGGTTCGCGGCACTGGACCAACCACCGGATTATCATCCGGTGCTCACGATTTCAGCGATGCCCGGAAAAATTGCCGCTTCCCTGGCCTCTGGTGCTCCGGAGCGCTGCATTGAATCAAGGCGGTTTGGCTGTCAGATCACGAATTTCCTGTTCGGATAGCACTTTGAATTCATCGGTTGCGGGGGCTGCACTATCTTTGGAAGCCTCGGTGCCAGGCCCATTGGATCGGGCTTTGCGTTTGGCCTTTACCTTTCCGGTGCTGCCGCGTAACGTGTCCTGAAATTGTCGGCGGGCAATTAACAGGTGATGATAACTTTGGGCGAATCGGTGGGCTTCATCACGCGCAAATTGCAGGAGTTTCAGCGCCGCACTGGTGCGGGCAAGCTTGAACGGCATGGGGCGGCCCTGCATATAAATTTCTTCCTCGCGCTTGGCCAGGCTGATGACCATCGGCGGTTTGACATCCATCTGGGCAAAAGACCCCTGCGCGGCGTGAAGCTGCCCCAGACCGCCGTCGATGAGTATGACATCCGGATACAATTCATTGCCATGCCCCGCTTCCCGGTATCGCCGGGACACCACTTCGGCGATGCACCGAAAATCATCAATGCCTGTCACTGTTTTTATGCGGAAGCGCTTGTAGCCATTCTTAAAGGGGCGGCCATCCATGAAGCTCACCAGTGAACCAACGGTCGCTTCACCCTGAAAGTGGGCGATGTCAATGGCTTCAATGGATCGCACCGGTTCTTCCAGTTCCAGCACATCCTGCAATTGCCGAACGCCGGCCTGATGATCCTGAAAGAATAATTCCGGCTGCATGACTTTAGCACCCTTGCCGCGATGTGCCAGAGATCTTAACGCTTTAATCTGATCCCGTAATTGCGCCGCTTTCTCAAAATCCAGCACAGCGGACGCTGCCTCCATGTCCGCGGTCATCTGCTTTAACGCATCGCCCCGGCTGGAGTCCAGAAATTTCTTAAACCGTTCAATATCCTCAAGATATTCCTGTCGGCTGATTCTATCGGCGCAGGGGGCGGTGCATTGTTTAATGGCATAGAGCATGCACGGGCGAAAATGGCGGCGTTTGTTATCCTCCGCGTAAATTTCCAGATGACACGTGCGGAACTTAAAGGCCCGCTGCATGTAAATGACCGCCTGCTTGAGCGCATAGCTGCTGATAAAAGGGCCGTACAGTTTCGTGCCGCTGGCCTGCGGCTGACGTGTGACATAGACCCCGGGGAAATCCTCGCGCGTGGTAATTTCCAGATACGGATAGCTTTTGCCATCAGAGAGCCGGGCGTTAAATCGCGGATGCAGGTCTTTAATGAGCCGACTCTCAATGAGCAGGGCTTCCACTTCTGAATCACACGTCAGGATGTCAAAATCCACGACATAATCCAGCAGGCGCTGTTTGACGGGGCCTAAATCTGTTGAGGCTATAAAATAGCTGCTGACGCGGTCGCGCAGGGATCGGGATTTACCAACATAAATCACAACGTCCCGCGTATCTTTAAGCAGATACACGCCGGGAATCTGCTCCAGGCTCCGGGCTTTGGTGTGCAAGCGGATCAAACGCGAGTCCGTTGGCTCCGTGGGCAATAGAAGCGTTACTTCGCCCACCGGCACTTCTTCGACAATCTGTTCTTCAAAATCTCCATCCGGTGGTGGTAATTCCGGCTCATTTGTTTCGGAAACTGGTAACATACATTGCTATTATAGGAGACCTTAAGTCGAAGTGTTATAAAATGGATCGCGAAAGGATCAAGCGCATGAGTTCAAAGCCGTCGATGGGATTTGAGGACCAGATTGTCTTTAAGGGCACACGTGTGGATATGGCCCTGCGCACGGTGACTTCAAGTTCCGGCAAACGCCTGGTGCGCGAAGTGGTCCTGCATCCTGGAGCTGTGATTATTCTGCCCGTGCTGCAGGACGGCAGTATTGTTATGATCCGCAATCTCCGGCATACCGTCGGCCAATGGCTCTGGGAATTAGCCGCCGGGACGCTGGAACCACCCGAACCGCCGGAGCTTTGTGCCGGCCGAGAACTTATTGAAGAGACGGGGTATCAGGCCGCTGATATTAAACCGTTTGGCTGGTTTTACACCTCGCCGGGGATTCTCACTGAGAAAATGTACGCCTTTATTGCCACGGATTTAACCCCCGGCCCGCAGGCTCTCGAAGAAAATGAAACCATCACGGTTCAGGCCCTGGCGCCGGAGAAAATTCTCGGGATGATTGCCTCCAATGAGATCGTGGACGGAAAAACCATCGCCGTTCTGTTAAAATACCTGATAAGGAATCGTGCCGGGGTATGAAAGCCGGTGCGAATAGTGCAAATGGAAAGTGTGCCGCAAATATGAGTTGGCGTGACCGGGATTATAATCGTGGATTCGGCGGAGGCTGGGGCGGCGGTGGTGTTTTATCATTGCTCTCCTGGTCGTTACCGCTGGGAACGTTTTTTGGCATTCGCATGCAGGCAAGCTTCTGGCTGGTATTGCTGGCGGCGTTGGACCTGCTTAACGTGTTGCGAACCAAGTCACTGGTGCTGGCGGTGCTGGCCATTACAGGAGTTCTTGCGGCGCTCTTGGTTCATGAATTCGGCCATAGGCTTACGGCACAACTTGTCGGCGGCCGGCATGATGACTTCCTGATGTGGCCGGCCGGTAACATGCTTCCGCCCACGCACCCGCCCGCAGCGTGGCCGATGTTTGCTGCGCAGGGCGGCGGCATTCTGGCCAATGCCCTTGTCGCCATGTTTGTCGGTTCCATTCTCACGATCAATTGGCATGTTACACCGGCGGCGCTTCCCGCGATATTCGGGCAACTGCAACCTGATCTTACCGCGATGTCTTTAATGCCCAATTTTCTGGTTGCCGCGCTGTATATGTTTTGCATGACCAATATTTTTCTGGTCGCCGTTAATCTGCTGCCGTTTTACTGGTTTGATGGAGGATATCTGCTGCAGGCGATTCTCTGGCCCATGACCGGGGCGTATAAATCTGTGGATTTCACCTGCATAACGGGCATGGTCGTCGCCATCCTCTTGTTTATGCTTTCTGCTTACGGCGAGAATTTGATGGGCATGGTGGTCTGCGCTATGCTGTTTTTTGACTCTTTACAGCGGCGTCGCGCGTTGCAGGTGGATGGCTCGGGCACCATTGACCAGCTTATTTCATCCAGCGCTAATATCAGCGATTTGCCGGCTCCCAAACGCAAACGGCTTCTGCAACGCTGGCTGCACTGGATTGGCCGGCGTGACCATCGCGCCCGAAAAGAGCAGCAGATGGTGGACACAATTCTCGAAAAAGTCAGCGAGAAGGGAATGCATAGTTTAACCCGCAGGGAAAAACGCATTCTCCGCCGCGCTACCCAACGCCAGCGCGAGGCCGATCTGATTTCCCAACGGTAGGCTATGCGATGAATCCTGTTTCAATCTTTCATGCCCTGTAGGCTGAACGTCGAAACTTGGACCTTCGCGCAGATTCAAAGGATGGGTACCTTTTCAGACATGACGGATCACGTTTCATATTTTGATATTATCATTGTCGGCGGCGGCCACGCCGGAGCCGAGGCCGCCTGGGCCGCATCCCGCCTGCTTGGTGATCGCGGCAGCGTAGCGATGATCACCATGGATCCCGCCGCCATTGGCCGCATGAGCTGCAATCCCGCCATCGGCGGATTAGCCAAGGGGCAGATGGTGCGGGAAATCGACGCCCTTGGCGGGCTGATGGCCCACGCCATTGATGCCGCCGGTATTCAGTTTCGTCTGCTTAACCGCTCCAAAGGGCCGGCGGTGCAGTCGCCGCGCGCCCAGGCTGACAAATATCGATACGCTCAGGCGGTGCAGCGACTTTTAATTGAAAATTGCCCCAACCTTAAAATCATCTCGGATATCGCGGAGGATATCCTTGTTGATCCGCTGGGCCATCAGGATATGCCGCAATGGCGCACGACCGGCATTGCCTTGAAGTCCGGACGAAAATTAAATTGCCGCTGCGCCATTCTTACCACCGGTACATTTTTGCGGGGGCTGATGCACACCGGTGAAACAAAAACCGAAGGCGGCCGCGTCGGCGAGCAGGCGGCCGCAGGTTTATCGGGTGCGTTGGTAAAACTGGGCTTTGAATTGCAACGCCTGAAAACCGGCACGCCTCCGCGCGTGGCGCGGGAAAGCGTGGATTTTTCTTCCCTTGAACCGCAGCACGGCGATATTCCGCCCACTCCATTCAGTGATTTATCCGGCTCCGCGACCGCACCGTTAGGGCCGCAATTCCCCGGCCTGCCGCAGGTGCCCTGTTACATCACGTACACCAATCCGGCGGTGCATGACTTGATCCGCGCCAACCTCCACCGCGCACCTATGTACAGCGGGCAGATTCAAAGCCGTGGCCCGCGCTACTGCCCCAGCATTGAGGACAAAGTGGTTCGCTTTGCGGATAAAACCCAGCACCAGATTTTTCTGGAACCAGAAAGCCTGGATACCAATGAAATTTACTGCAACGGCATATCCACCTCTTTGCCGGTGGATATCCAAGAGCAGCTTGTTCACAGCGTTGCGGGACTGGAAAAAGCGGTAATTCTGCGTCATGGCTATGCGGTGGAATATGATTTTTCCCCCACGCATCAAGTGGGGGCCACGCTGGAAACGCATCGCGCGGACGGCTTGTTTTTCGCCGGGCAACTCAATGGCACCAGCGGTTATGAGGAGGCGGCGGGACAGGGGCTGATTGCGGGAATCAATGCGGCGTTAAAAATTCGCGGGGATGAACCCTTTATCCTTCGCCGCGACCAGGCGTACATCGGCGTGATGATTGACGATTTGATCACCAAAACTCCCACCGAGCCATACCGCATGTTCACCAGCCGCGCGGAATATCGCCTGACCTTGCGCAGCGACAACACCGATCAACGCCTCACGCCCGGGGGGGCGCAGATCGGCTTGGCTGAACCGGCTCGCATCCAGAGACTGGAAACAAAATTAGCAGCCATGCACCGGCTCACGGATGAACTCAAAGCCTGCCGCGTGCCCGGCGGCGGCACGGCCCTGGATTTGTTGCGCCGCCCGGATATGGAATTGGTGACTCTTCCCGCCCTGCTTGGCTCTGATGGACCGAAATTGGCCGCCCTGTTGGCCGATCCGTCTCAGCATGTCCTGCTGGAACAGATTCAAATAGAAACGCGATACGCCGGCTATATCCTGCGGGAGAAACATGCGGCTCAGCGCATGGTGGAATTGGAGGATAAACTCATTTCGCCGAAATTAAATTTTCAGGCAATCGCTGAACTTCGCACCGAAGCCCGGCAGGCCCTGGAAAAATTCCGCCCTCGCACCGTCGGCCAGGCCTCCCGCCTTGAAGGCATAACCCCCGCTGATCTGATGGTGTTGTCCCTGCATCTCTCCGGTCGCCCCAGCCGCTCCCATACTTCCACATGACAAAACCCAGAAAAAGGTACCTGACACCTTTTCCGGAAAAGGTGTCAGGTACCTTTTTCATGGGCAAGCTGCCCGGGAGTCTGTCCGAGTAATGGCCGGCTTAGCGGAGCGGGATTCTTTGCGAAATCCGGGTGGCTGTTCGACTAGGGTAGGCCGTTGCTTTATGATACGTTTCATGAGCCGAACGTCACCGATTATTAAGTTTCGCCCCGCACTTGGCGCTATTTTAGCCTGTGGCCTGGCCCTGCTGGGGGGGTGTATGGTCATAAAAAAGGGGCCGGTGTATGTGCCGCTGCATCACCCGAATTATGCCATTCCAAAATTACCGCAGCCCAAGCCGAAAAAATCAACCCGCGCCAATGCACCGCGTGCAGCGCTAATTCAGGTTATAGAGGTCAATCTTCCGATCGGAAAATTCAGCCACAATCCCAAGGTCTGGAAACTCCTGGCTAAAGCCCCGATTGGTCAGCAAGCGGCAGCGCTACTGAAAGCCAACGGATTTAAAACCGGCCTTGGTTCGTTCAAAGTCTGGCCTGCCATTCGTAAACTTATTAACGGCCCGGGCGTAACATCCGAGGCGGTCTATTGCCAGATCGCCAATATTGCCCCGGCGGTGCTAAGCGTGCATTCCAACATCTACAGCCAGATGCTCACGTACCACACCACCGCCGAACCGCTGGTCGTTCGCACATTCCGAAACTGCCAGGATCAATTTTTAATTGCCGCTAATATCGCGACCAAATATGGATTAACAGTTATCAGTCTGGAACCCGCAGTCAACCTCGGTGTAAATCCAGCGCCCGCCGGCGGTGGTTTAGGCGTTACTCAAAGCGGTCCCGGACCCGTGCGGCATGTATTTTCCGGCTTGCAGTTTTCGTTTCTGCTTCCACCCAAGCGGTTTATCGTTCTGGCTCCTGCGGATATCGGCGTGCTGAATACATCCCTGGGCACTTCTTTTCTGACACAACAGCACCACGTGCCCCGGCGTGAAACGGTCTTATTGCTTGTGCCGCTGGGTGCCCAATAAATCGCCGCGCAAATGCGCACTTATTCATTGGGGCCGAGGCCGGAAATTCGCCGCCGCAATTCCGTCCGCGCGTCTATGGTTCATCGGTTCTCATTTGCGCGATCCCATGTGATCAATCAGGGCGCATAGTTGTGATATAGCTTCGAACGCCGGCCTCCAGTGTTTGCGGCGCAAAGCCCGGAAAATCGCGCTTTACCGCCGCAAGATCACATACACTGTCCTCCCCGGCCATGATGACTTGATCATGATTAAACGGCAATCCCGGTAATGGAAAGGCGGACAACGCTTTGGCTGGCCAGAAGGGTATTCCCAGAATCGCACGCCGCGGCTTGGGTAAAACGGTATTAAAAACTTCCAGCATGACGGGCCACGTGAATTGATCTGGACCTCCGACTTCATACGTCCGCTTTTCCGTGTCTGGTAATTCCAAGGCTCGCACGAGCACATCGGCGAGGTCCTCGACAAAAATGGGTTGCACGCGCGCTACCGCCCGCTGCCCCAGCGGGCCGCCGCCAAAATATGGCATAAATAAAAAGGGTGGTGCCTTGCCGCGATGCCATTGCACCACCATTTTTGTAAATTCCCCATCGGGCCCATGAATCAGCCCCGGCCGAAAAATAGTCCAGTTCAGATTTGCCGCCCGCACCATCTGTTCCGCCCGCCATTTGGTCTGGTGATACTGCGCCGCCGCATGTTCCCGCGTGCCGGACGCGGACATGTGAATATACCGCCGGACTCCGGCACCGGAGGCTGCTTTCAGCACAATTTCGGTGGCCTGCACATGGGCCTGCTCAAAGCTTTGGAAGCGCGTTTCACGAATAATTCCCACGAGGTGAATCACCGCTGTGCAGCCCTGCATCGCCGATTCCACGCCTTGCCCATCCACGACATTGCCCGTGCAAAATTCCACCAATGGATGATCCGTTTGGCCCGCTGGCAGTTTTCTGGCCAGAATGCGGGCCTTATATCCTGCTTGCATCAGCCGCCGGACGGTGCTTTGCCCCACAAATCCCGTGCCGCCGGTCACCAGCACAACTCCCTTTTTATCGGATTGCATCATATATACGGATCCTTCACAAACCTGGCGGCCTTCCGGTTTTGCCGAAGTTATTGTAGCCGCGCTTTTGCATGCCGGCTCCGCATTGTTTCCCATCGCCGGTCCGACGCTTATACTGATGGTTGCATGCTGGATTTTTTACACACACTGCTGAACCGGTTGACCGCCTATCCCTGGTGGGTTGTCACGCTGGAACTGGCCCTGATTGGCGTGGTGGTGTACTGGGTGTTGGAGTTTTTGCGCGGCACCCGTGGCGCGCGACTCATCAAGGGCGTGGCGCTGTTTTTAATTATCGCCTACACCATTATTAAACTTGGCGGCAACAAGCTGCCGCAGGTGGAATTTCTTTTCAGCCGCCTCCTGGTCTTTACCAGTTTTGCCATCGTCGTGGTATTTCAGCCTGAATTACGCCGCGCGTTAATTCGTCTCGGGGAAACGCGATTTTTCCGCCCCGGTAGTTCCGCCTCCCGGCGCTTAATTGACTGTCTGTGCCAAACTGCCGAATATTGCTCCCGCAATCGTATTGGAGCCTTAATTGCCGTGGAACGGGAAGTGGGCCTGGGTGCTTTGCTGGAGCAGGGAACCATGCTTAACGCGGATGCCACACCTGAATTATTAAACACTATTTTCTGGCCCGGTTCCATGCTTCACGATATGGGCGTGGTGATCCGCGATGGTCGCATTGCCGCGGCGGGGGTGCAGTTTCCCCTGGCGGAAGGTATTGAAGTCAGCCCGGACATGGGGGCGCGGCATCGGGCGGCTCTGGGCTTGTCGCAGGAAAGTGATGCCATCATTATTGTTGTCAGTGAGGAGACCGGTATTATCAGCATTGCTATGCGAGGTGAGTTTGTCCGGGAACTCACCAGTGAACAGTTGCGCGAAAGCCTCACCCATGCTTTACAGAAACCCGATCATTCTGTGCCGCACCGTTCGGCCGCGTAAGGGATGGCAGCCCCGCAGGAGATAATGCCGGGTGTCTCGGTTAAATAAGTTTCGGCCCGGTGGGCCGGGAAGAATAACGATTATGGCTCAACAACGTGTGATCTGGGAACGCCTGAAAGTTGTGCCGCTGACGCTGCTGCTGACACTGCTTTTGTGGATGTACGCCGACGCCCATCTTACGGCCATTGAAAACAACTTGCCTTTTCAGATCAGCGTGGTCGTGCCGCCCAGTGACGCCAATGATATTGTCCAGATTGTCAGCCCCGCCAATGCGGAATTTCACGTTAATATCCAGGGGCCGCGCGATCAGGTGCAGCAGATTCGCGATCAGGCGGATGGCCGCGCTATTTTTACCCGTGATGACCGCAACAATCTCGCGTACGTGGTGCGGCGGCTAAGCACGTTAACCATCGGCTCCAAAAACTATATCAGCTCTGTGCGGGTGCTCAATGATTTACCCTATTTCCGCCAGCGTCATGTAAGGGTCATCTCCGCCACGCCCGCCCGCATTCAACTTGCGGTCGATCAGATGGTGTCGATTTCCCGGCCCATTTCCTTCACCGCATTGCACCATGTTGCCGCCCGCATTATTCCAGCTGTGGCGCAGATACAATTACCCAAGAGTCTGCTGACCAGCATTGGAGGGCAGGATCAAGTGCGGGTGGTAGCGCAACCTTTGTCGGATTTGACCACGTTGCCGCCGCGCACGCGGCAAACGGTGCAGGCACAATTGGTGGTGCGTTATCCCGGAGCAGTCAATGCTCAGGTGAATGTCACACCCGTCACGGCGCTGGTGAGTTTCACCGTACCGGCTGAGCCGGCCCACAAGTTAAAGCTCGGGATCGTACCAGTTTGGAT
This sequence comes from Planctomycetota bacterium, assembly GCA_021798635.1. Next base: position 21,388 of record JAJZGH010000036.1, read on the forward strand.
TCGCGGTTCTTCGTGGCTGGTCAATCGCTACAACATCTCCATTCGACCGGAAACGGTGCAAGTGATCGTGGCCGGCTCCCGCCCCGCATTGCAACGCCTGGGGCGAAAAATGCTGGCAGGAGATTTAGCCCCTGTGCGGCAGCGCGTGGTGGCTTTTTTAAATATCACCCCCTCCATCACCGTCACCGCGGGCTGGGTAGCGCATCACATTCGATACGCGCTGCCAGCGGGAATTACGCTGGTAAAGGCACCGAGAACCATTTTGTGTAAAATTTCCTACCGTCCCTCCGCCGCCGCGCGTGCGTTAGCTCCGACAGCGCCGCCATCATCCACCGCGAATGTCGGACAGTAAGGGCCACCTTACGGTACTAAAATAATGTCGTAACGGGATGCAGGTTCTTCCATGCCTGAATAGACTAACATCGGCGGGTTTCCCAAGGTCCAGATATTATCATGCTGCGGGCCGACATCCGGCGTGTGCCTCCAGAAAACACTGCCATCATCATAAAGAACGTTCTGCCCCCGGCTGGCATGATTCCATGAATTCATATTGACCTGTCCCGCGCCTCCGCCATAAAACAATGGATTCCGATCCGCCATGATGGCGATGTGTCCGCCTTGTCCCCAATGATGATGATAGGCGGACAACTCATCGATATAGCTATATCCAACGTTAGACCATGCCGGATGCGTGCTGCTGCGCGTTACTTTCAGCCCGGCCACCGCCGGGCAGATCATCCGTGTCCAGGCGGTATAGCGTGTCCGCGCATTAAGCATGGGGGCAAGATTGGCCAAATTGCCATGCGCATTGGCCGCACGGTGCGCCAGGGGGGTCATACTGCGCGGCAGCCAGTCATGATCGGCGGGGACAGCAATACGTGGCAGCAGGCCGCCGTCAGTCGCTGCATATTGTCCAAACGCGGTTCCCAGCATCGCCAGGTTGTCCGCACAGTCCGTTTGTACCGCCAGGGTGCGGGCTTTATTGAGTTGGAAAAGTGTAACCGTCAGCAGCAATGCCGCCGCGATCAGCATGACCGCGATGTCCGCTTTGCGGGGGTCCCACGTACGGGCTTTGAGCCGGGTGTTCGTGAGCATGGATTTACCGGCATGGGGTGTTATGCGCAGCACTGGTGCAGCGCCGGCGGCGGCCACGGTCCGACGGGTTAAATCCAGCGGTGGTTCCACCGGCGGCAATTGGGCCAGGGCGTGAATAATTTCCAGGAGTCGCGGCGGGCAGACGGTTGGGTCGTGCGAGCCCGTAGGCGCATGCCCATCCGTGCCGTGCTCCAGCAGCGCATCCATATACGCCGCTTCATGCTCCGCCAGCGGTTGAACAGGTTTTTCCGGGTGGTCATTCATGGGGTTTATCCTAGCTCACCTGCGTAATTACATCATCTCCCGGCAGCTCCGCAGCCGGATCATCCACGCTTATTGACGACGTTCGTTTCCTTCACCGACGCGCAGCTTCCACGCCTCACCGAACATGGCCAGCGCCGAATGGAGCCGACTTTTAACCGTTCCCAGAGGAATGCCCAGCATCTCGGCAATTTCTTTATAGGCAAAGCGGTTGTAATAGCTTAACAACAAAACCTCCCGATAAATTGTGGGCATCCGGGCGATGATTTGCCGCACCGCATCGGCATCTTCCATATCTATTAACCGCTCCGGAGCGGACAGCGTATCAGACTCCATGAATTCAATAAACGTTCCCTGATCCCCATCCGCCCCCGCGATATTATCCAGAGACTGTGTATTGCGACGCATGGATGCCCGCAGATAATCCCGTGCTTTATTGGCTGCAATGGTAAACAGCCATGGCCGAAATCGCCGTTCCAGGTCAAAAGTCGGGGCGCTACGGTATACCTGTATAAATGTCTCCTGAAATAAATCCTCCGCTAAGGCCGCCTCATTGATAAATCGTTGAAGAAAGCTAAATAGCTCTCTGCGATAGCGTTCCACCAATTCAGCGAATGCGGCCTGATTACCGGCCACAAACTCCGCAATAAGATCTTCATCCGTGGCCATTCGGGCCTTCCTTTATTACGCGGAATATCGTTTTTTGTTCGATCCGCTTTAGCTATTGTAAACGTTGGCTCCGGGAGAATTCATTTTCACAGCGATTTACCCACGGCAGAAATTTTTATTTAACGCAAAAACGAAAATTATCAGTTACTTCTGGATTCGCCCGGACGAATCGCCTAATGTTAGTGCGTATGAATAGCTCGCCGCAATATTATCCGCTTCGCATTTTTTATGATGGTCAATGTCCGGTCTGTAACCGCGAAATTCAACGCCATCTCCGGAACGATCGTCTTGGGCACCTTCAGGCCATCAACATCGCCGCGCCGGATTTCAATGCTACAGCCTATGGCCTGGATGCTCAACATGTCCATGATGTCATGCACGTATTGACCTCCGACGGGCAGATCTTTACCGCAGTTGACGCATTTATTTGTATTTGGCGTGCGCTGCCC
>JAJZGH010000278.1 GCA_021798635.1 Planctomycetota bacterium
GGGCATTTCAGGCCCACCCGTAGGGCGGCGTGCTTTTTGGCCCCCCTCTGCGGCGCGGCTCCTCGGAGTACCATCCATGTCAGGTACGCCATCGTCGCTACTTGATGGGAGCCAAAAATCATCCCGGCGCGCCGGGATCGCAACCCGGCCATTACTCGGACAGGCTCCTAGACTGAAAGGATAGACGCCATGCGTGCAGATGTAATAGAACCTACGACCAACCCGTTTGTCGGACGCAGCCCCGGCCGGCGCTGGATCAGCCGGGGAGCCATGGCACTGTGCACGCTGTGTACGGCGGTGGCATTAGCCGTGCTGTTTGTGGTGCTGGCGTATATGGGCATACGGGGCATTGAGTATATGACGCCGGCATTTTTTACGAATTTACCGCTTCAATCACCGGAAGGTATGCGGAATTGTATTATTGGCACCGTTATTCTGGTCGGCTTGGCCAGCGTTTTAGGCGTGCCCGTTGGCATGTTGTGCGGCATTTACATGGCAGAATATGCCGGCAAAGGGTGGTTCAGTTACTTGGCACAACTGGTCATGGATTTACTGGCCGGGACGCCGACGATTCTTCTGGGCGTGATCGCCTGGCAATTAGTGGTTGTCCCCCTGCACCAGCAGTCGGGCTGGTCGGGGGCGTTGGCGTTGGCGTTTATCATGGTGCCGATTGTGGCGCGGGCCAGTGAGGAAATGCTGCGCCTGGTGCCGCACCCGCACCGGGAAGCCTCGGCGGGCCTGGGGGCCTCCAAGGCCCAGACATTATTTATGGTGATCCTGCCCGCCGCAAAGGCCGGCATTACCACCGGCATCATGCTGGGAATCGCCCGCGTCGCCGGTGAAACAGCACCGTTACTGTTTACCGCTTTGGGCAATGATCAGGCGGTGTATAACCCCAGCCAGCCCTATCCGTCGCTTACGTTAAAAATATGGCAATACTCACAATCCGCCGAGCCGGCCTGGCGTCATCAGGCCTGGACCGCCGTGCTGGTGCTGGTCACCATGGTACTGATCTTCACCGCCGCCGTGCGCTTCACCGTCCGGGGGCGGAAGGTCAATATGATCTGATGCTGTTAAGGCAACCGGCGGATCGTGCAGTCGAAATTGGCGGCTGGGGTCAGGCTGGTGAAGTGAATCTGGGCCATGGAATATGCGGGCACGCGTAAGGTATTCCACCCGGAGGTTTCCTGGGCGTGGGCACCCTGGGCGTTGAGAAACGTGTATTGAAATTCCAAATACAATTCATAGGCCGTGACATTGCGCACCGGTATAACCACATCCAACTGCCCGTCGCCCACGCGGCTGACAATCGGTTCATTAACCAGAATTTCGCTTTGCAAATTGGAGCTGGTCAGATGCACCTGCGGAAATGGATTGAGGGTATTTTGATTGGGAACTATCGGCCCCTGACAGCCGGATATGCCCAGGAGGCAGGCCAGGGAAAATGCGGCCAATACGCCAATAAATGATACGCTTGAACTGGCTTTTCGTAACATTGTAATTGCTCCTTCATGCCGACGGCAATTATTGCTGTGCCGGTTGGATCGGGGTTTCGTGAATGGTTCTCACCTGCGTTCGGGTGGTTTGCACGCGCGTGGTGGTTTTAATGGTCGTGGTGCGCAGTGTCATTGGCCCGGTAATCTGCACGTCCACCGTGTTATTCTGTAAATCCACAGCTTTAAGTCCCGTGGATACGCCGATTTCCTGTTTCAGGGCGGAATAAAAATCATCCGGGGCACCATTGTATTCAATGGCCAATCGGCCATAGGCGGTGGCAGTTGAGCCGGTCATGCCGCGGTCGATGACCAATCGCACGCCGGGAACTCTCTGCACAAAATGCTTAATGGCCAGCACGTCATCAATGCCGGCCGCATTGTAAATTCGGACAATAATCGGGTTGTAGGCCGTGGCCCCGCCGCCCCAGATTGCCGCCAGCTTCTGCATCACCTTGTCCGATAAGTAACCCGTGTACATATTTATATTAGTTTTGCTGGCCGGCAGCGGCATATCCACATACGTGGCCGCCAGCACGCGCGCGTCGGTGGTGCTGACCGCCTGGGCTAACAGGCGCACGGCATTTCCGTAAGAAGCCTGCTGCGTGGGGGCAGCCTGGATTTCAATCAGTACGTCCGTCTTCAGCTGCTGCTTTAACAGCGGCAGCACTTTGGGATCCCCATTTTGCAGGCGCAGGAAACTTTCCCTGGCCAGAACCTTCTGAGCCATCGAAGGGTCCTGAATATCCACCTGGCCATTGGCATTGAGATATTCAATCATCGAAATTTGGATGGCGTCAAAATCTTCACTGCCCAGATGAAATGTCCCGGCTGCGGCACCGCCCTGCCCTAAAAGCACCTCCACCATCATCCGCGGATCGCGTTGTGCCTGATATGCCTGCACATACGCGGCCTCATCGGGCAGCGCGACATGCGTGCCATAAGGATTTCCCGTTACCGGGGCGCCGTAGGCATTGGGCGGCAGCGGCTTGGAATATACTTGTGGTTGATACGCCGCCTGATCCTGCGGCGCGGGAATGGCAACATTTTGCAGCGGCTGCTGGCAGCCCCCCAGTAATGCCGACAGCACCAGCGAAGCCAGGATTGACCCAACAAGCGTAGCATTTTTCATATTCCATGACCTCCAAAAGTTTTCCCGGCAGGCGGCGGTGGCCGCAGGCCGGTTGAACCGTGGTATTTTACCCGTTAGAACGCACAGAGCCACCTGTTTGTTGCCACCCGGTCGCCGCCCATTGTACCGGACGGCCATTACGACTAAACTCAACGCATCAGGCCCTGTGGTTCAAGGTGCAACATGCTGCTGGAAAAAGTCATTGTACAAGGTAAATCCCGCCCCAAAGAAATTGCCATTATTGATGACCGACGAACCCTGACTTTCGGGCAGTTGCGCCACGGCAGCAATCTGATGGCCGGCTATCTGGATAAGCTGGCGGACCATGAGGAACGCATCGGCCTGCTGTTACCACAAAGCAGCGCTTTTGCCGTAGCGTTTGCCGCTGCCCGCTGGTCATCGCGCGTGGTGGTGCCCTTGAATTATCTTTTGCGTCCGCCGGAGCTGATTGACATTTGCCGGGATGCCCAGGTGAAAACCGTTATCACCATCCATTATTTTGATGAATTGGCCAAGTCGCTTCAAGCCGCCGGCATGCAGGTTATATTCATGGAAGACCTGTCTTTTAAGAAAATTCCCTGGCCCCGACGCCTGCCGCAGCGCCAGCCTGATGACCTGGCGGTAATTTTGTATACCAGCGGCACCAGCAGTTCGCCCAAAGGGGTGATGCTCACCAGCGGCAACCTGGATTCCAACGCCGCCGATGCCATCGCCCATGCCCAATTCAGTCAGCAGATGACGTTTCTTGGCGTCTTGCCCATGTTTCACGCCCTGGGGCTGATGGCCGGCTTTTTAGTGCCCCTTAGCCTGGGCTGCCGGGTGATTTATCAGGCCCGCTTCGCCCCCGCTGCTACATTGGAACTGATTGTAAAAAATAAAATTCAGGTGCTGCTGGCCGTCCCTACCATGTACGCGCTGCTGGCGAATTGCAAAAGTGTTTCCCGCGAAAGCATGGCCAGTGTCATGTACGCCATCAGCGGCGGCGAGGCGTTGCCGCTGGCCCTGCTGGAAAAATATAAATCGGAGTTAGGCATTGATATGCTGGAAGGCTTCGGCTTAACGGAAACCTCTCCGATGGTCAGTTTTTGCGTCCCCTGGGCCCACAAGCCCGGCAGCGTCGGCAAGGCACTGCCGAATGTGGAACTGCGGATCGTGGATGAAGCGGAGAAGATTCTAGGTCCGAATCAGGATGGTGAACTCTGGATTCGCGGGCGCAACGTCATGAAAGGCTATTTAAATAAACCCGCCGAAACCGCGGCCGTGCTCACCGCCGACGGATGGTTTAAAACCGGTGACATCGCACGGGTTGATGATGACGGATTTTTATTTATTACCGGGCGAAAGAAAGAGTTGATTATCATGGCCGGCGAAAAAATCGCCCCGTATGAAATTGAAGAAGTCCTCCGGAAGCACCCCGCAGTATTGTTGGCGGCGGTCATCGGCGTGAAAGACGCGCAGCGGGGCGAAGTGCCGGTGGCCTTTATTCAACTCGAGCCGGGCCTCACCGAAAAACCCACCGCCCAGGAAATACGTGTATTTGTGCGCCAGCGTCTGGCCCCGTATAAAATGCCCCGCGACGTCTATTTCCTGGAAGACATGCCGCGCTCCCCCACCGGAAAAATCCTGAAACGAGCACTGCGGGTGCCGGACGAGGAGCTAGGAGTTAGAAGGGGCTTTTCGATGAATAATGAATAATGAATAGAAACGGCGGGGGTGCACGTTTTATCACAACAGGGGTAGGGAAGACCGCCTTTTATTGCGGTCTCCCCTCCCTCCGAACCGGACGGGCGCAATTAACGCATCCGGCTCTCCAGTCGTTGGACTCTCTTCAGAGACTCACAGGCCAGACGATGGGCTTCTACCAGTGAATATAAGCCCAAGTCCTTGAAGTAGGCATTTAGCCAACGCTGATGATCCCGTCCTCGACCTCGACCGCGCCCGCCGCGTCGCTTTCGCAATATGCTTCGCAAGCGCATGCGTATCCACATAACGGTGATAATACCGCTCCCTGCGGTGCCCCCGACGTAGGCTTCCAGCTTGAGAGTCCATCCATGATGTTAGCATGCAGGAACGACTCAATGACTTTCAGCAATCGGCCATCGGAGATGCTCTTTTGCATCTCCTGCATCAGTCGGTCGTGGGGTATGGTGTCAAAGTAGCTCTTGAGGTCGGCATCCACCACATATTCATAGCCTGACTTAAGCAACTGGTCCACCCGACGCAAGGCGTCTTTGCATCCCCGCCCCGGCCGAAAGCCGTAGCTGTGCTGGGCAAACTGCTGCTCAAAGATCGGTTCGATAACGTGGCGGATAGCCCCCTGCACAATGCGGTCAGCTACTGTGGGTATTCCCAGTGGACGCATCTTGCCGTCGCCTTTGGGAATCTCTACCCGTCGCACCGCCTTGGGCTGGTAGTCACCAGCCTTCAGTCGTTGCGTCAGATAGGTCAGGTTCGCTTCCACATCACGCCGGTAATCCTCAATGGTGATCCCATCGATACCGGCTGAACCCTTGTTGCGTGCTACTTTTGTCCACGCAGTTACGGCACTTCTTCGCTACTATGGTCGCTCTGACTCCTGTCCGGCGAACCAGCCTACGCAGCTGATCCCCACTGTTACGAACAGGTCTCATGAATTCATGTATCAAGCCTTCCAACCATACCGCCTCCAATCACCCCATGCTGTCCCGTTGTCATGTTCGCTTGATCGAACGGACGCTCCCAAGGTGCGGGAGGTGGGCTTCGCCAGCGGCTTGCAGGCTCGCCACACCATCAGGCCGAATCGAGTTCGTCATCCTGCGGTCTGGTTGTTCGTCTCCGGTTGCTCTTCACCTTGCCTCGCGGCAACGCAATGACCTTCGACTACGGTTCGGAACATCGATCCGGGAGAAACTTACATCCTCCTGTCTCAATACACTCTCCATCGCACAAGCCCGCGGATACCCGCGTTGGCGCTGACGGCATTTGTCAGCGAAGAAGATCAACGCCAGGCCCTGGCCGCCGGGTTTGATCGCCACCTTGGCAAACCCGTGGAGCCGGACCAACTCCTGTCCGTTCTTTCAGAAATGCTGGCCACGCGCTGATGCCGGCCCCCTGCACTCTACTCCGCAACGCCCGGCCGGGTCGCACCAATAACGCTGGAACGCAGGAATAGCTGTCACCACAACAAACGGAAACCCGTCGTTTATCCGCGCTATCCGCGAAATCCGCGG
>JAJZGH010000279.1 GCA_021798635.1 Planctomycetota bacterium
GATTGGAACACGTCCTACACCACTGGCCAGCGATTCGCAAAGGCCTCTGCCACGGCAAACGAAAACGAAAGCCATCCCTGTTAAGTTAGCGCCTATGCCGGGGGGGGGCGGCTGCGGGCCGTTGGCCTGTGCGCTGGGGTGAGCCCGTCACTTCGCCGCTGGGCGGTATGGACCGCGGTACGGACCGCCGCATGGACCGCCGACATCCTGTCGGCACAACGGGCAGGCGTGACGCCTGCGTCGCGGCTCGGCGTTTGTTTGTTGGTGTGTTCGCTGAGCTGTGCTGTAGGTAACGCCGACATCTTGTCGGCACGGTGCGGGCGGGACGCCTGCGTTCCAGACTAACGCGGCCGCGTCAATCTCGGACGAAGCCAAAATTTCCGCTTTTGCCCTGACGCTTCGCTTCGGTTTCCTGTTCAAGGGCGGAAAGTAGTTCGGCGTGCGTTACGTTATTGCCATCGCTGGGACTAAGGTAATACATCGCTTGGCGGACCGTGGCAAAATCGCCGGGGGTTAGATCGGCGATGCTGGTCAGGCGGCGTTTGATGGGTTCGGTTATTGGCTCCGGGCATAGCTCGGATAATACTCTTTGGTAAAACGTCAGTTTGCCGGCGGCGTCCAGATAATCAAATTGCAGCTTGAAGGTGAATCGGCGAATTGTGGCGGCATCCAGCGTCTCCATTAAGTTGGTGGCGCACACCAGAACGCCTCCGAAGTTTTCCATGGCGTGCAGCAATTCGTTGACTTGGGTAACTTCCCAACTGCGCTGCGCCCACTGCCGGCTGTGAAACAGGCCGTCGGCTTCGTCGATAAATAAAATCGCCCGGTCGGCGGCGGCAGTGCGAAAGGCTTCGCGGATATTCTGTTCCGTGCCGCCGACATAGCGGCTAAGCAAATCGCCGGCCATGCAGGTTCGTACCGGACAATCCACTTCGCGGCCGAGGAATTTTACGAATTGTGTTTTACCGGTACCAGATGGCCCGAAAAGCAACGCGGTCAGGCGGCGGATGTCCTGGCCGGTTGTGTCAGTGGTGAATCCAGGTAACTCCTGATTGCGGCGGAATTTCTGCACCGCCGCAAGAAAGTTCTGCGGTGAGACTGGGCCGCGTATATTCAGGCCGGCTAGCGCGTAATGGTCGGCAGCATTTGAGACGGTAGCCGTCAAGTCGATGCCCAGAAGTTGGCAATGCGGCGTCAGCAGTCGCTGGAGGGTGTCCATCGCGGCGGATTTTGATGCGGACGGATCGCCGTTCAGGCGGGCGTAGTTTCGCAGGGCCAAATCCACGCCGCCGGCACTGACCGGAAATTGCCGCGCCAACTGCTCCACCATGGCATCATCAATAATGTTCTCAAGTTGATACTGTCTTCGCAGATTTTTCCACACCTGGCAGCGCTGCTGGTGTGATAGCGGCTTAAACTCAATGGAATAATCAAACCGCCGACGGGAGGATGGCGTGAGCCGCTCCGGCAGGCTGTTGGTGATCCAGATGCACGTGGCATTCACCTGATCCAGAACAGTGTTGAGGGTATCTTTTTTTCCGCCGCCATTTTCCGAATACTCTCCCAGCAAATTCGCCACACTCCCCGCTGAGCCGGCCAGCATTTCGTCGGCTTCGTCAATGAGAATGATGCTGCGGCCCCGATTCACCTGCCGATCGCAGACTTGCAGCGCTGCGAAGCGTGAACTGCCGATTTCGCCATCGTAATCTTCCGGAACACGGATGCGGTAAAGGTCCATGCCCAGCTCGGCCGCCAGCGAAACGGCAAATGACGTTTTCCCGCCGCCGGGCACGCCATAGAACAATAGGTTCAAACCCCGGTCCGGGTCGCGGCGGCGTATCAGTTCTTTGAGCATGGCCCCGTGCCCTTGCGTGAGTTTGCCATACATTGCCCAGGGCAGAGCCGGATCGGTATGCCGGGCGAAATATTTCGAGGCCAGCGGTTCTTCGGTCAGGCCGGTGAGAAATGGCTCTAATTCAGTATTGAATTCCAGGTCGCTATCCAGGCAGCCGAGGGTGCGCAGGCGGCTGTTCTTCAATAAAAATTTTCCACCCACCGCCAACGGCGCTCCCAGGGCCATACACATCAGGCGTACCCGCTCAAAGCGACTTCCACCGCGCTGGGGTCCGCTAAAGTCCATCCAGTTCCAGATGTCGGCATGGCGAACGTAGGCAATCAGCAGGAGATCGGCTTCATGTTCCGTGAGGCAGAAAAATTGAACCATTTCCCCGAATCGTTTGTACAGCACATCCTCGGTGGCATCTGAGGCGGCTTGCTGGGCCAACCGAGGCAACTTTTTCTCCAGTGCCGCCAGCAACGGAGGTTTCAGTATCGCCTGGGCGAGGGGATCGTTCCAAAACTCCATTAGAAGATTTTCTGGTGCACTGTGGCCCGCTTCCAGGTGAGTTCTGGTGCGATCTCCCAGGGCATCCAGCGGGCACGAGGCCAGGGCCAGATCAATAGTTTCACGGCGGCCCAGCACGTCGATAATAAAATTAAAAAAGTTGCAGTCTTTAATCTTGCTTTTCTCCCGCCGAAGAAAATTAAGGACAAATTTTAGCGTCCGGAAACATAGGAACGAATTATCACATAATCGCGTGCTTTCCGCAGTTGGCTCCGGCGGCGGTTCGGTTGGCCCACCAAAGACCACCGAAGCCCCCAAGATGGGTAAAATTGACGGAGTGATCATGACGAAATCTCCTTTCTAAACACCCAAGTTCCGACTCCCGAACATCGCATGCGTGCCTGTTTACCACCCCATGCGGACAGATGCTGTCCGTGCGAACGGAAAAATATCCTGATTTGAAAAAATGACAGGCGGGGGCGCAGGTGTGCAGGTTACGGGTTACCGATTCTCATGTCAGAAAACGGGTATAACCGTCATAATCGGTGGATTTTCGCGATTCTCAGCGATTACCGACCCATGGCTGGAAAATTGCAAAGCGTAGGAGCCTGTCCGAGTAATCGCCCAATCCCGGCCATTACTCGGACAGGCGCCGTAGGCCTTATTCATTATTCATTGATTCCCGCGTCATTTGGTTAAAAAATAGGACATCAATTCGTAGCCGGCTTCGATATGTAGGTCGCTCTCCATGGCGGCCTCTTCCGTGTAGGCGCGGGCGATGCTGCTTTTTCCCTGTGAACCGGTGATCAGAAAAGGTACAGGGGCTTCGTGGTGCTTACGTGTGGCGCATTGTGTGGCGTGGTCCGGCATGATCAGCAATCGCCATTGATCAAAGGTCTTTAATTTTTTGATCACGGGGCCGACAACGTGTTCGTCGATGGATTCAATGCTTTTGATTTTGGTGGTGAAGTCCGCCTGGTGGCTGGCTTCGTCCGGTGCTTCCACATGGCAGCAGACCAGATCAAACTTATCCAGAGCGTCGCAGGTATATTTACCTTGGGCGGCGTAATCTGTATCGTGATAACTGGTAATGCCGGGCACATCAATATTTTTCCAGCCCAGCAAATTAGCGATTCCGCGCAGCAAATCCACAGCGGTAATCATGGCCCCGGAAACGCCGAAGCGGTCCTTAAAGCTTGGAATGTGTTTGGGTCTTCCCTGGCCCCAAAGCCAGATATCCGTCGCCTCATTTTCGCCGAATTGCCGCCGCACCAGATTTACTTCATGGTCCTTGAGCACCGCTCTCGCCTTGTTCATAATATCCAGTAACGGCTCCGCGCCAGCCCCGCGCGGTAAATAGTTTTTAATCGGCTGATCGGGAATATCATGGGGGGGCGTGGTCTTAACTTTGCTCAAATCCGTGCCGGCGAGCGTCATTAAATTGCGATAACTTACACCCGGGTGAAGCGTCACTCCGCTGGAGCTTCCCACGGCCTGCGTGACGGCCTGCAAAAGCGTGCGGCCTTCGTTGTCTTTGATATGCCCGGCGGAATGATCCACCATTTTTCCGTCAATAATGGTGACGAAGTTGCATCGCATAACCCAGTTTGAGGCGTTAAGTTTCAAGCCCATTGCCGCCGCCTCCAATGGAGCTCGGCCGGGATGATATTGTGCCGGGTCATACCCCAGAAGGCATAGCGTGCAAACATCGCTTCCGGGGCTGTAATCTGGCGGCGTGGTGCGAACCGTGCCGATACGGCCGTTGCGGGCGGCCGCATCCATATTGGGTTTAGAGGCGGCTTGCAAGGGGGTTTTATTGCCCAGTTCAGCAATCGGCGCATCAGCCGCTCCGTCGGGAATGATAATGGCGTATTTCATAGTGTTGCTTTCGATCCTTCACTAGTATTAACATTATTCTAAGGGGTTGGTGCGCTGTTGCAATCGGCGGCTGTTCACGTTGCCGGATCAATAACACGAATATGTCGGGTATGACCACGTATCCCCTTCAGGCGGTCAATTTTGGCGGTAGCCTGCGTCACTTTGCCGTCGGGTGCTTCATGCGTCATGATCACCAAAGGCACGAACTGATCCTCATGGGCTTCATGCTGCACCATCGCTGCCAGGGAAATGCCCAGCTTACCGAGTATGCCGGTAATCTGATGCAGCATTCCCGGCTTATCTTGTACCATCATGCGTAAATAGTGGCGGGACGACACATCCTGAATTGGAATAACTTTGGCGGTGCTGCGCCGTGTCAGAAGCGGCAGTTGCTTAAAAAGCAGGGGGGCGGTTCCCATGGCCGCTTCTACGATGTCGGCAATAACGGCGCTGGCCGTGGGCTTGCCGCCGGCACCTCGGCCATAATGAATGGTTTGGCCGCTGGCATGGCCGACTACGGCAATGGCGTTAAACGAGCCGTTCACATTGGCCAGCAGATGTTTCTGGGGAACAAATGCGGGATGCACCCGCAGTGAAATGCCATGGCTATGTTTTTCCGCGATCGCCAGGAGTTTGCACACATACCCCAATTCCCGGCCAAACCGCAAATCCATATCGTCAATGGTATTTATTCCGCTGACATGAATCTGATCAAACGGTACGTGGGTCCCAAACGCCAGCGATGCCAGGATAGCCAGTTTGTGCGCGCTATCTCCGCCGGTGACGTCGAGAGTGGGATCCGGCTCGGCGAAACCTGCGGCCTGGGCTTCGGCCAGAGCGGTGCTGTAACTTTTACCTGAGGAACTCATTTCACTTAAAATGTAATTGCACGTGCCATTGACAATGCCCACGACCTGATCAATTTCATTGGCAATTAATCCGCGGGTAAGTGCCAGAACAATGGGTATCGCTCCACCGCAGGATGCTTCAAAACAGACACAGGAGTTGGCTTTAGCGGCTGCGCGAAATATTTCGGCTCCGTGCAGCGCCAGGAGATGTTTATTGGCGGTCACCAGCAACTTCCCTGATTTAACGGCCCGCAGAGATAACGTCTTGGCCGGCTCAACCCCACCCATGACTTCCACGACAATCTGAATTTCCGGGTCACTGAGAATGTCCTCCGGATTGGTGGTGAAAAGATTCTCTGGAATCTTGGTGGTTCGGCTTTTGGCGGTATCCCGAATTAAAATCCGCTTCAGAGCCAAGGACTGCCCGGACCGCTTCGCCAGCAGCGCTTTCTCGGTCAGCAGCATCTCTGCCACCGTCGCCCCAACCGTTCCGCACCCCAGCAATCCAATATGTGTTGTCATAACCACTCCAAGTACCTCTACGGCGAATTAAGATACGACAACCAGCGGCAGCGTGCCAGCGCTGCGGGGGATTTGTCGAATAGGCCCAAGGATATCTGACGATTTCCAACGCCCTCCAGTGGCGATTACAATACAGCCGTATAATAGAAAAAGCCGGACAGGTAGAGGGCATAAGAAAACTTCGCTAGGAGCCTGTCCGAGTAAT
>JAJZGH010000037.1 GCA_021798635.1 Planctomycetota bacterium
AATTTTAGAATTTTCAAAATTTCTGGTAAGGCTTGAACGGTGGATTCCTGTGAGCAATTTCTACGCGCCGGCTCAAGGCCGTCGTGCAGGGTTACGATATCGCCCGGGCGGATTTGTGAGGTGACGATCCGGCAAATGGTGCGCGGCGAGATTTTTAATGTGTCCCAGGCACGCACGCGCCAGGCGATGTAACGCATCGCGCTTTTGCGCACGGCTCGCGCCTGGGGCGGTGTTTTAAATCCCATCGGGGCGCGAAACAGTGCCGGTTCCCGGTCGGTGATTTCCGCCAAGGCGGCGCTGGTGCGCTGCAACTGATCGTGCCAATACGCTTCGCCGTGCCATACGCCGTGATGATCATGATCCCAAGTATGATTGCCAACGGTATGCCCTTCGGCCAGCATTCGGATAACCAATTCGGGATGTTCTTTGACTTGCGATCCAATGAGAAAAAAACTGGCGTGGGCATGGTGCTGCTGCAAGATATCAAGCACGCGGTCGGTGAATCCGGGGGTAGGGCCATCGTCAAAGGTAAGGGCGACGGCTTGGTGCGGGTGAATGGTTTTAATGACCGGTGCCACAATCCCGCTGCCGGAGTACAGCACACCATACCACAGTGCCAGCGCCGCAGCCGCGGACACTCCAGCGCCACCTGCCACCAATGGGTGCTGCGTGATAAGTTCACTGGGGAAATTCGCGATCATTACGTCTCTCGTATTTTAGCCGCATTCAGGGAAGTCGGGCGGTTATGGACGCGGCACTGTTTACCTGCAGCCGCAGATGCAAGATATAATTTAACGCGGAATCCGAAATAACCATGGATCCCGGCTCCCCTTCTGTAGTGCTATTAAATGTGACACCATAATTTGCCCCGGACGGTGTTTTTACGCTTAGGTGGGTCAGAAGCAGACTATTGGTGCCGGCGGTGAAATTCCATTGAAAGCGATTGTCATTGGCGTCTTTATATGTGACGACATCGCCAGAGGCCTGGACCGCCGCGTGCCACGGCCCCTCAGGTCGGCGAAATGCCAGGGAAATTGCTTTTCCAATTGCTCGGGCCAAAGCCACATCCGAACGGCGCGGCTGAACAAAAAAGTGTGTTCCGGCCCAGTTGCGATGCAGGATAAAGGCATATCGCCCATCGGTCGATTGCAACGTAAGCGTAAAACGATAGGCGTTGATCAGGTCCAGATGGCCGACCATGGCGCTGATACGATTGTCATAATCTAGTGAGCCGGTCAATACCGCATTGTATTGACCGGCACCGGCCGCTACCCAAGATTTTATTCCCCGCAATGCGGGGGAATTGCTTTTCAGGGCGCTGGACGGAGGTGGATTGCGGCACCCTGCCAGTGTGAGCATCACACCAGCAGCCACTGCGGCTATCGTTGAGGATGTACGGGTCATCACATGGCCCCTGAACCATAATAATTCCGCACACCTTCAACCAGCCCCACATTGGGGGAATAGCCAAGAATGGTGCGGGCGGCGGTAATATCCGCTTCGGTGTGATTCTGAAAAAAGCTGTAGGGATTGTCAATATATTCCGGTTGCAGATTGGTATGCATAACGCGATTTAATTCCGCGATAATGGCATTGAAGGATTCCGATACGCCGCTGCCGACATTAAGGATGTGGCATCCTTCCGCTTCCAGTGCCTTCACATTGGCCTGAATGACATCATCAATCCAGACAAAATCGCGCCGCTGATTTCCGTCATGGAAAATCCGGGGCCGCTTGCCGGCCTTCATCTGCTGGGCCAACTGATAAATCATGGAGGCAAATTTCCCCTTATGAGCCTCGCCGGGGCCGTAGACATTGAAATAACGCAAACCCACGATCGGCAGGTGCGAATCGCCATGCCACTTGGCGGCGAGACGTTCCATGGCGAGTTTGGAATATCCGTAAACATTTAACGGCGATGGCTCATCACTTTCCCGCATGGGGGCGGGTCGATTTCCATAGGTTGCGGCGGATGACGCCCAAACCACGCGCGCTTTCCATACCGTGGCCCAGGATAAAATGGTTCGGAATCGCTCGAGATTATTCTGCATCATTTTCCATTGATCAATCACGGTGGTATCGGTGATGGAAGCCTCATGGAAAATAACGTCAAAGCGTCCGGCGGGCGGATTTTCACACCGGTCGGTATAGACTTCGCCCGTGAATTTTACGAGGTTCTTAAAATCTCCGGACGAAAAATCATCCAGCACCACAACCTTGTGGCCGTGTGCCACCAGATACTTAGCCAAGTTTGACCCAATAAATCCCGCTCCACCGGTTACCAGAATTCGCATGTAAACTCCAAACGTTCCTATACAGCTTCCGTTGCGACGCTGCAACAAGCTTTATGATTATCGCGGTTGTTGCTGCGTCATACAATGCAGCGTCCCGAGTCCCCATACCAGATCGCGGCAATAGATGGGAATAATGCTGCGATCGGGAAAGCATTGCTCCAGAATTTTCAGCGCCCGCACGTCCGCGGGGTCATTAAATACCGGGACCAGCACACCGGCGTTGCAGATGTAAAAATTAGCGTAGCTGGCGGGCAGTCGCTGCTTATCAAAATAGACCGGAGCGGGCAACGGCAGTTCGATAATATCGAAACTGCGGCCCTTGGTGTCCCGCATGGTCTTTAAGCCATTTATATTTTCCGCCATGCGCCGATGGTTGGCATCCCGGCGGTTGGGTTCCACACAGGCGACAATAGCCGATGGAGCGACAAAACGGGCGGTATCATCAATATGGCCGTGGGTATCATCTCCCACGATGCCACTGTGCAGGAAAAGAATTTTTTCTACGCCCAGATTGTCACACAAGTGCCGTTCCAATACCCCGCGGGATATTCCCGGATTTCGGCACTGCACTTTGGAAAGCAGACACTCCCGCGTGGTCAGCAGACATCCGGCACCATTGACATCAATGCTGCCGCCTTCCAGAACCAGGCGCACGATTTTGCCATCAGACCGCGCGGCTGTCGGGTTATCAATGGCGATGCCGAGAGCTTTGGCGGCATACGCCGGCACATGCGCATCGCGATGATAATTGTCATACTTGGCCCAGGCATTAAAAAGCCAGCCTAAAGCCATTATGCGACTCGGGCCTGTACCGCTTTTTTTTACAAAAATAGGGCCGGAGTCCCGCGTCCAAATCCGGTCTGTTTTCAACACATGAAAACGAACGGCCGACAATTTAACGCCTGATTTATTAAGAATTTCCCGTATGGTTGCAATACGGCTTGGCGATTCCACAATCAGATGAACGGTTTCCGCCGATGCAATATGGCGGATTATTTCCGCGATAATCCAGGGAATCGGCGTAAATTTTCCCGGCCAGTCCTCCTGATTGTGCGGCCAGGCCAACCAGGTGGCGTCATGCGGTTCCCACTCGGCGGGCATGGAGAAGCCTTGGCTGCGTAAGGTTCCGGCGGCGGGCGTTTCAACTGATTGTTTAATTCTTATTTTTGCGGCGGTCATTGATGGTTCCGTTAAAATGATTTCAGGCTTACTGTTGTGCGAATCAAGAAAATCGCTGGGTTAATCCGGTATAGGCCTCCACTCGGCGGTCGCGGAAAAACGGCCAATTTCGGCGAACGGTTTCCTGCAGTTTCGGATCCACTTCCGCAATGAGTATATCTTCCTTATCCACCGAGCCACGTTGCAGAAATCTGCCGAACGGATCGCAGATGATGGAGCTGCCAAAAAACTCCAGCCCCCCACCTTTCGCGCCCTCATGCCCAATACGATTGGGTGACGCGACGTAGACGCCGTTGGCAATGGCATGGGAACGCTGAATGGTTTGCCACGCATCCACTTGAGCGGCACCGAATTCCGCTTTTTCCGCCGGGTGCCATCCGATGGCTGTGGGGTAAAATAGCACCTGCACATCCTGCATGGCGGTGAGTCTTGCCGCTTCCGGAAACCACTGGTCCCAGCAGATCAGTACCCCGATGCGGCCAAAACGGGTTTGGAACGCTTTGAATCCCAGATCACCGGGCGTGAAGTAATATTTTTCATAAAACATCGGATCATCCGGAATGTGCATTTTCCGATACATTCCCAACTGCGTGCCGTCTGCATCAATGACCACGGCGGTATTATGATAGATGCCCGCCGTGCGCTTTTCAAAAAGCGAGATTATCAGCACCACTTGCAGTTCGGCTGCCAATTTACTGAAGCGCTCGGTGCTCGGACCGGGGATTGATTCCGCAAGATCAAAAAGTTCCGTCGATTCGGTTTGACAGAAATATTCAGAACAAAATAATTCCTGAGTGCAAATCACGTTGGCACCCAGGTGTGCGGCTTGACGTATTTGCCGCTCGGTATGATCTCGATTGACGTTGGGATCTTTTTCGCAGCGCATCTGCATAATCCCAATGATGAATTTTTCATTTGCGGGCATTTCGCCTCCTTGGCACAACCTTATTCCGCGTTGGCCCCGCCGGGGCAAACAAGTCGGAACAAATAGTTTGCTGATTATACGCAAAGCGTCAACCAGAGTAGAATATAAGAGTGGATTGCCCAACAGGTTCCGGAGCGTAACGGCATGACTCAGCGACGGCTCAATGATCTTAACCCAGAATTTTCCCCCTCCCATGGGCTACTGTTTAGTCATTTGCATAAAGCCATTCGCCGGCGCTTGCCGGATCAATGGTTGCGCCCGGCGGCAATTCGTGCGTGGGCCGGGGCGATGATCATGTGTATGGCGTTGCCCGCAACTGCCGGAGCGGCCGGGGCGAACTCCACGTTTGTGGCGGGACAAACCAGTCCGCTGCGGGATGAAATTACGCCGCAGGTGCGGCAAACCGTGCGTCGCGGTTTGAAGTGGCTGGCCGCCCGGCAGAATGCCAATGGTTCATTTGATTCCGGCACCACGGCCATCACCGCGTTGGGCGGCTTGGCCTTTGTCGCGGGGGGCAACTTACCGGGACAGGGACGGTATGCCCAAAATGTTTCCCGCGCTTTACGCTATATTCTTGATCACTGCCAGCGTTCCGGCCTGATCGCCGGCCCCACGGACGCCGATCCCATGTATTCCCAGGGTTTTGCCACGCTTTTTCTGGCCGAGATTTATGGCGAATCTCATGCGGCCGACCTGCATGAAAAGCTGCAACGGGCCATCCGCCTGATTATTGATGCGCAAAACGCTGCAGGCGGCTGGCGATATCAGCCCGTGCCGATGGATGCGGATATCTCTGTGACTATCTGCCAGGTCATGGCCTTGCGTGCCGCGCGTGAAGCCGGCATTGCTGTTCCCAAGCGGACCATAACCAAGGCCATCAGTTTTGTTCATCGCCTGCAGAACGCGGACGGGGGATTCAGTTATATGCTGAACATGGGCGGGTCGGCATTTCCGCGTTCGGCGGCGGGCGTGGCGGCCCTGCTGTATGCGGGTATTTATCGCGGTTCGGCAATTGGCAACGGGGTGCATTATCTTATGGGGTGCCTGCCGGGAACGCCGCAAAATAATCAGGGAAATTATTTCTATGGCAACTATTATGGTACGCAGGCCATGTTTCTTGCGGGAGGAAAATATTGGGCCAAATGGTGGCCGGCCGCCAGCGGTGATCTGATCAAGCGGCAGCAAACGGCGGGTAACTGGACGGGCGGCGCAGGCCAGAGTTACGCTACAGCCATGGCCTTAATTATTCTGCAGATTCCCGATCGGTATCTGCCGATATTGCAGAAATAAGATGGAGGAACCGTTGAATCGTCGTGTAATTTATCGACTGATCTTCATGCTCCTGGCGGTATGCGGTCTTATTCGCATAGCCCCCCCGCTGCTAGCGCGACCTAGCGCGGCCCCGGCCACCAGAGTACCGCAGTGGCGGGTGCGATTAGCGGCCCTGACGCCACGGGGCAGAATAAAATCGATTGCATCGGCACAAGTCGCTGATTGGACTACCTCCGGCCGCATCAGGCTGCTAGCGGCGGGTAAAAACGTGAATCTTACCATGCCTGAATTATTGAGCCTCCGCCGCCGCGCCGGTGCCGTGCCGACAAGAACATCCGGGCCATCCTCATGGTGGCTGCACCTTCGAACCGGGGATGTTCTAGCGGGGACTCCGGTTGCGTCCAGCGGCGGGAAAATGGCCTTTGATTCGGTGGTGTTCGGCAAAATGACTGTACCGATAAATGACGTTGCGGGACTCACACGCCAACGCAAAACCCCCATGCTCCATGGAATCGGGCATGATCATGTGCAATTTACCAATGGAGATCGGCTCTCGGGGGCCATGCTGCAAGTCTTGTCGCAGGCGGTGCAATGGAAAAGCACGCTGGGATCGATCCGCATTCCTCTGGCCCGCATCGCAACGATTAATCTGGCGCAAACGCGGGCACCGAGTGTTTACCGCGGCCCACGCATTCGTATGACATTCAGCGATGGCACGATGGTGACCGCATCGGCCATGGCGTGGCGCGGAACAGCGCTGGTTCTTACCGTTCCATCCATAACGGCGATCAAATGCGGAGTCGCTATGATTCAACGCATTGACATACTTGGTGGGAATCTTACCTGGCTTACCGACATTGCACCGCAAAAATATGTGCAGATACCGTATGTTGGAACACCATGGCCTTTAGTAAATAATGGCAGTTGTGTGATGCGTTCTCTTAAGGTAAACGGCCGGGTTTTCAGACACGGCTTGGGCACGCATGTGGCGGCGCGATTGATTTACAATCTGGCGGATAAATACAGCAAGTTGACGTTTATTCCAGCCATGGACCAATCTTCGCGCCCATGGGGGTCATGCAAAGTTTTGGTACAGGCGGATGGTAAGACGGTTTATACTTCCGGCATATTAACGCCCGGTGAATTATTGCCGCCGGTTTTACTTCCGGTAAAACAGGTTAAGGCAGTGGAATTTATTATCAGCGGGATCCACGCGTATGGTGTGCGCGGACGTGTGGATATTCTTAATGCGGCTTTACTGCGTTAGTCGCGGGTCTGCACGAAAATCGGGGCATGGGCCATGGATACACCTCCACAATTTTATCAGGCGCGTTGCGTCTGCGGACATGATCTGGAAATCCCGGCCCAGCGGCTGGGCCGCCACCTGATTTGCCCCATGTGCAGCCGCACCCTGATTCCTCTGGCCGCCACGCCCGTCAGCATTGCCCCCGTGCCGGCAACCGCCCCGACCACATCTCCGGCCCAAGCACAGCGGCCGTGCCCCTCCTGCGGAGAAATGATTCTCCGCGTCGCCCGGAAATGTCGATACTGCGGCGAATTTGTGGACTCCCCCGCCGCTCAGGCGGCACCAGCGGATTCCGAAACGCCGGCGAAGGATGATCCAGTCCAACAAAACATGGCGGATGCGGTTTTCGATGTTTCGGTTTCGCAATGGGATAATTTTTTTCGCTATCTGACGTGCGCCATCGTGCTGGTTATTTCCGCGGGAACCTACAAGATTCCGATACTGCAGGCGTATGGAGCGATCATTTTTGCCGTGGTATTAACCATAGATGTGTTTGCGGGATTTCTTATTTACTTGAATTCCCGTAACAGCCGATGTCTGGTTAACGCCGATCGTGTGGAAACTCAAAGCGGCATATTCACCAAGCAGATTGACTGGATTTCGCTTAGCAGTGTGTTGGATATTCAATTGCGGCAAGGGTTTATTCACCGAATGCTGGGAATAGGCACCATCGAAATTCGCAGCAATGATCAGGTCACGCCGCTGATGGAACTTCGTGAGATTCCTCAAGCTCGGGAAATATTTGAATATATGCAGCAACAAATCAGCCGCCGCCATCAGCAAGGCGTGGCCCGATTAATCTGATATTTCCCGCCCATGTCGCTATAATTCCGTGGATGTGAACCTTACACCGGAGACGATACCATGACCGACGCCAACGATTATGATCTTAAGCCACAACCTGCGAAAGCCGCCGCATCCCCGGTAGCCCCTGCCGTGGCGGCACCGACCGTTGTCGTGGTTTCCCCAACGGCCGCCTCATCCCCGACGGATAATGTTGAAGCGGCACAGTTGAAAAAACAGGCGGCCGCCGAAGAGGAAGAAGACATTCGTAAAAATAAGGGCATGGCGTTGCTATCCTATTTGGGTATTCTGGTAGTGATACCCATGGTATTCGGCCTGCATTCAAAATTTGTCCGGCATCATGCCAATCAAGGATTGATGCTCTTTACGCTGGAAATGGTCGTCTGGGCGGCATGTAAGACCGTCATGCTCCTGGGCTACCCATTGTTGCATTTACCGGCGATGGTCTATTTGACATCGCTTGTGGGCGGTCTGATCTGGCTGGGCTTTACCTTATTGGCCTTGCTGGGACTGCTGCATGTTGCCGGCGATAGTTACGCCAATCTGCCGGTCATCGGCGAATATGAGATTATCAGCATTCTGGGCAGTGATGAGTCATGAGCGTGCACAGATTTTTTGACGCTCATCTGGATCTGGCGTATCTGGCGGAAACAGGTCGGGACATGTTGGATGATCCACCACATGAATCGGATGGCCCCGCAGCATTGACATTAAAATCTTTAGCAGATAGCCGCGTGCGCAGTGCGGTGGCCACGGTTTTTGTCCAACCGCGCGGGCGGGATGACTCGGGTGAAAATATTGATGGGTCCTGGTGTTACAGTTCACCGCAGGAAGCCTATGAACAATCAATGCGGCAAATGGACCGGTATGAACAATGGCATGGCGACGGCCACGTGGTTCTGATGGACCGATCGCGGACCACACTAGCCGAAAAGCTTGAATTATTGCTGCTGTTGGAAGGGGGTGCAGGCATTCGCAGCGTAGATGATCTGGATGATTTTTATCGGCGGGGAATACGCATCTTAGGTCTTACATGGGTGAATGGAACACGCTGGGCCGGCGGTGATCAATCCGGCGGTGATGTCACCGTCGACGGCTTTGCGCTGCTGAAGCGCGCCGACGCATTGAAGATGGTACATGACGTGTCCCATTTGTCGGAACAAGCGTTCTGGACGGTGATGGAAAAAGCAGTTCGCCCCAAGATTGCCTCGCACAGCAATTGCCGCAGTCTGTTGCCGGGAAAAAAGCATCCGGAAAGGCACTTATCCGACGCGCAAATTAAAGCTTTGGCAAACGCGCAGGGCGTCATTGGCATTAATCTGTTTTCCCGGTTTCTTGTCAGCACTGGCACGGCCGCGATTCAAGATGTGGTTCGTCACATTCAACATATCGTTGAGCTTGTCGGCCGCACCGACATTGTCGGTTTAGGATCCGATATGGATGGCGGCTTTTCCGCACTTGACCTGCCCGAAGGCATCCGCAGTCCCGCCGATCTGGAACAAATCTGTGATGCCCTGGCGGACGCGGGTTTTACCAATGCACAAATTGAGCAATTCGCATGGAGTAACTGGAATAGCTTTTTTTCCAAAGCCGGGATGCTTCTCTGACGCAAATGGCCCAGGGCGTGGCTACCTTCGCCCGGCGGCCTGGAGACACGTGAGTGTTTCCTCGATGACGCTGGCTCCGCTGGACCAGACGAAAAAGAACATGCCTTCGCGCATCCGGCGCTGGGCGGGATGCGACATCATCAACCCGCGGCCTTTGGCCAGCTCCAACGTCGCCGCTGCACATCGCCAGCATAGGTCATTGCATTGTGCCCGTAAAATCGCCGGTTTGGGGGCGCTGTCGGCTTCCACCTTATCTGCTCCCTGTCGGTAAACCTCGCGCGACAACGCGGTATGCTCCCGGCGTAAGGCAGCGACAGCGGCTTTGCACCGCGCGGACCGTGTAGAGACCAGATCCCGCGCATCGCGTAAAGCGCCCGCCGCAACCCCCAAAGGCAGAATACAGGTGTTCAGGGAAAACCGCCGGTACTTGTTGCGAACCGCCAGCGCGTTGGAACTCGGACCGGCTAAAATGTCGTCTGGCTTGATCAGAACATCCTTAAGTTTAACGGCGACCGTATTGCTGGCATTGAGCACGGCCATGGGTGCCGGGGGAATTATCCGCACGGCTGGTTGCTTCATGGGGAGAATAAACAGGAGTTGATCCCCCGTTTCGGTGCGAGCGCCGGCGATAATATATTCGCAGTTACCGGCGCCGGTAGACCAGGGAATAATGCCCGAAATGCGCCATGCCGCGCCGTGCTCCACCGCCGTAACACCCCCGTTTTGATGCTGCCCGGACGTGCTTAACTGGGCAATTCCAATACTGGCGAATATCTGATTCCTGGCAAGCCGGGAGAGAAGTTTTCGGCACTCCGGACCACTGATTGGACTGGTGGCGGCACAAATGAGAAATTCCAGCGCCGCATCGCGCTGGGTAAGAATCAGGGCAGTCGTTAAGCATACTGAGGCAAGTTGTTCATATCGCCGATGTAATTGGATCTGCGATAAGCCGGTTCCACCATACTGTTTTGGAACCGACCATTTCAGGGCACCGCAATGGGCCAGATCTTCAATATTTTTCCGCGGCCATCGGCCGGCGATATCGACATCTTCCGCCCGCTGCGACAATCGCTTAAGCACCGCTGACCATGTGGCTGTGGTATCCATCGATAGATTGTAGGAGCCTTGCAAAAGAATCGCCAGCCTGCGAAGGTCTGTTTTTTGTGCCCCTCAATCAGCGGCGACGAGAGGTGCAGGCCAGCCTATACATGCTTCGTGTCCGCCAAAAGCTGATCGAGGAGTTTGGTTGTGCCGTGTACATCCGTCCATCGGCGGAGGTAGACCGCGTCAATGTCGGAAGGCCGTTGCACCGCCAGAACGCTTCTGACATCCAAAGCATCCTTGGCTCTCTTCCCGGTAATGGCCCAGCGGAGCTTCGTGATAATTACGTCCTCAACGGTGGGAACAAAAGCCGGCCGGTTGAGAAATTCGATATGCACCCGCCGGTTAAATCGCATCAGGTCGTGAACATCCTCGGAAAGCTCGAAGAATTCGATGAGAAAGCCGGTTTCAGTATGGGTTAGCACCCGACGCGACGTGAGCGTCACGGATTCGAACGACATTTGGTTATCCAGGTGGTACGCAGTCCCCAGAAGCGTCGAAACTGAAACAGGGTCGGTTATTTGCGGTGACAATACGAAATCGGCATCATTGGTATTGCGTGGAATGCCGTAAAGATTTGTTGCAAGCGATCCCACTAGCATGTAGCCCGCGTTAAGGGTATTTAACGCATCAATGACTTCAGCGGCGACGTCCAGAACATTCATTGGCCTGCTTCCAGTTGTCTTATTTGCGCGAGGCGCTGGAGGAAAAGTGCATTTAGCGTGGCGGCATCTGCGTGCGGGTGTTGGGATTTAAGTGCCGCTAGAATTAATGCCCTGTTAAGTTCAAATAATTCCAGCCCGGCACGCAGCTTGCGTTCAGGAGACATCGCCCGGGCATTGAGAATCTTGTCGCGTTCAATTGCGTCCATGGGTTCCCTGGCAGATTCCACCATAAGCATCACGAGCCGGCCCGCCCGTACTCCGTAACGAACTACCGCACCTGCTATTATAACGCAGCATCTTGCATTTCGCATTTTCAGGAAGAGCTGGCGCATTTGTTCTGCTCGGCAGGTTAAACCTGCCGGCTAACATTCCCGGTGGGATAAAACCACCGGCGCGCTGCAACCTGTAACCCAAGCGCTGCCGTCTGCCTTGTCATCCGCCAACGACATTTGGATGATCATGCTCCAAGGTATGCTCTGCGTGTGGGTCGGCGGAAGAATCGGTGGCGGGAGCCGCAGCGGTCCCGGCGATGAGCTTGTTAGGCCGTTGAATTTTTGTTTTGCCGTTCAGGCAGGCGTCCATCTGGCGTAAGGCCTGCTTGATACGTAATTCATTTTCCACCAGGGCTATGCGCACAAATCCTTCGCCGTTGTCGCCAAAGCCGCGCCCCGGTGCCACCGCGACGTCCGCCTGATCCAGCAGGCGAAGTGAAAAATCAATGGTACCTTGGCCAGCTAAGTGCTTTTCTGAAACTTTGGCCCAAACAAACATGCTGGCTCGCGGGCACTGCACATCCCATCCGATTTTCCGCAGACCCGATACCAGCACATCCCGCCGCTTCTGATAAATCTCGGCTTGCTGGCGGACAAATTCATCCCCGTTGCGCAGGGCCAGGATGCTGGCGATCTGAATGGGGGCAAAGTGGCCGTAATCGTAGTAACCTTTAATGGTCGATAGCGCCCGGACCATTTCACTGTTGCCGCAGCAGAATCCTACGCGCCAACCGGCCATATTGTAGGGCTTACTCATGGTGGAGAATTCCACGCCCACGTCTTTGCCGCCGGGTGTGGCCAGAAATGACGGGGCTTGATACCCGTCAAAGCAGGTTTCGCCATAGGCAAAATCACTGATCACCAGCACATTGTATTGCTTGGCCAGTGCCACAGTCTGTTCATAAAACAGGCTGTCGACGGTCATAGCGGATGGATTGTGCGGATAATTAAGGATTAGCAATTTGGGGCGGGGAAACAAATTTTTCAGCACATGCTCAATGCGCTGCAAAAACGCTTCATCATTTCCCAGCGGTACGCTGATCACATTGCCGCCGGCCAAGGCAACGGCGTAGACATGAATAGGATAGGCCGGATCACCAACCACCACGGTATCCCCAGCCCCCAGCAGCGCCAGCATCAGATGGGAGAAACCTTCTTTTGATCCGATCGTGGCGACCACTTCGGTTTCCGGATCAAGGTCCACGCCGTAGCGGCGTTTGTATTTTCGGGCCACCTCGCGGCGCAGATTGTAGAGGCCCACACTTACCGAGTACCGATGATTGCGGGCATCATGGGCGGCTTCAGCGAGCTTATCAATGACAAAACCCGGTGATGGGTCAATAGGATTGCCCATGCCCAGATCAATCACATCATGCCCCGCCTGCCTCTTGGCGGCTTTCAACGCGTTAATGCGGGCAAATAAATAAGGGGGCAAACGTTTTATACGCGTGGAAACGTCTATTGTAAAAGGCTTATCATTTCCGCCGGCCATAGTCCGGCTCCTCTCGTAATGCAACGCTCCGGAACCCAGTCGCCTTTTAGCGGACCGCGGTTCCGGAGAATTTTATGTATTATAACCTTAACTGCCCGACGAACCTATGCCGTCAAACAATCCGCACAAGCCAATGTCCGCCGCACGAAAAGATCAACCAGTTTACTTGGCTGATTTCCCCTGCGGCTTAGTCGCGGCAGGTGCCGGCGCATTACCCTGCTGCGCTTTTTGTTCATTGCGCATCGCCTGGGCCTGCTCGGCATAGGCTTCACGCAGGGCGGCAAATTCCTGATTCAAAATCGGATTGGCGATGGTAATTTTGGACTGCGCCACCAAGCGGTTTAATTCAATTTGTCCCCATTGCAACTCGCCTTGATTTAACAGATCCGCCTTCAGGCCGGTCTGCACTTTTGAAAGTGGCACATCACTGGCGGGGACTTTTTTCACCAGCCAGAGCAGATGCAGCGTACCATTGACGGGCACAGCGGCGGAAAGCACATTAGGTTGCAGTTCTCTGGCGGTGTCCAGGAGAATTTGCGGAAGGGCTTTATCTTCCAAGGGAATAACTTCCAGGCCGCCGTTGGCAGCGTTTTGCGTGTTAATGCTGTGCTGCTGTGCCACCACCGCCGGATTTTGATGCTTGTCCATGATTAAGTGGCGGACCGTTGCGGCGTCATCAAAGGAGCTGACCACAATATCGCGCACTTCGACCTTGGGGCCAAAGTTGGTTTTGTAAGCTAACCTCACATCGGCATCGGTGATATGCACGTGCCCTTTGGCCAGAGCCAACATATAGGTTGTTCGAGCCAGAGCCATGCGGAATTCCGCCAGCGATTCGCCCTTCCGCGCCAACAATTTTTCGAGTACGGGAATCCGCTGTTTGGCGGGAATGTGCTGGGCCGCAAGTTGATTGAGCACCCCTTGTTCCGCGGCATCAATCTGCGCTTTACCCACATGCAGGCCGGCCTTGACACAAGCCTGTTTCAACACGGTGAGCTGAATCCATTTTTCCAGCAAGCCCAAGCCGTTAAGCCGAAGTAGTGAATTAAGAAAATGTTCTTTGCTCAGGGCCACACCGTTGACCATGGCCACCGCCGGGTTACCAGGAGCTGGGGACCGGGGCATGAGCACATCCTGATTCAGCACAGGTAAATGGGCTTTTACCGGTTTAAGTCCCGTGGAGGGTGTGGTGGGAAGCGTTACCGCAGCGGAAATATTCCCGGCGATGACACCCATAGAGATACCAACCGCTAATCCGGCCGCCAGTGAGAGTTTTCCGATGAGGTTCTGTCGCGTCACGCGAGTCTCCTGTAAATGGTCACGGTCCAGTACGTCCAAACCAGTATTGTTATCGTACCGCAAGCTTTAGTTATACGCCAACCGGTGCCAAAAAGTTTCAAATCGCCCGTTGGCTTTCCCGGTGCGTCACCGGTGCTTTATCGCCTCCACAAATTAGGATTGATTGGCCGCGATGCTTGATTTTCACCTGACAAAACCGCTTTTATGGGAGCCGGGGAACGCCTTGCATTTACTGACATGAATCACCAAAGATTCTGGTTGCTTTTGCCGATACATATTGTCAGTGCTTGAGAGAATCAGATCGATCAGGCAGTGACTTGCCGCCAAGCGTCCTATCAGCCAGCGCGGTAAGAACTTTGGTTTGACGTAGTTGTGTGTGTTCGATCGCTTTGCAGCGGTTTGAACAGTGTTCTTAGCCGCTTCGGCGGTTTTTCGGGAGCCAGGGTATATGTTGTACGGTCATAACAATAACACGTTTCACAATCGTCGCGGCTTTACGCTCATTGAACTGCTGGTGGTCTTGACGATCATCGCCATGATGATTTCGCTGCTGCTGCCGGCCTTAAGTCGGGCACGGGGCTTGGCCCAGCGTGTGCAGTGCTCAACGAACTTGCGGTCCATCGGGCAGGCAATAATGATTTATGCCGCGAATAATAACAATCAGTATCCGTCTAATTCTACGCTGGCCAAAACCGGCTTTGGAATACCGTTTCTTTCAATGACCAACGGGCAGCAGCAGAACGGACAAGCGGCTCCGGCGGGCCTGGGGTTGCTGTATACCACACAAATGATCGACAACCCCACGATGTTTTATTGCCCCCAGCCGGGCTACTACGGCCCCTACTGCAGCGTGAACGGCCAATATCTTCCGACGCTGGTTAAAAATGGCGGAACAATTAACTGGGGTAGCGTAGCGTATGGATACTGCTATTACTACCAGATTCGGCAATCCCAATTCGGCAGCAGCCCGACGAGGTTCAACCCCATTCAATTCACGCAAACCCCGGTGGATTCCGGATCCACCGTGCTGGCGAGTGATCTTACGGTTAATCTGGCGGGCAACTGGACTTGGCCAGGGCCTTTGCCAGCCTCTAATCACAGCTTGTCCGCCGGCGGGCAGCCGGATGGCGGCAACACCCTCTATAATGACGGGTCTGTGAGCTGGAAAAATCTTAACCAGATGCACGTCGGATACTCGTGGCTGGGGCTGATGAACTTCTACCAGTAACGTAGAGGGAATGTCGTGATGGGCATTTTTGCCCGTCCGCTACCGCTGACGAAGAAACGAGTACTCGGTTAAGCCCAAGAATCAGGATTGGCGGAAACAACATCATCACGGTGCATTATTTAACAGCCCTGTTCGCCCGCGTCGTTGGAGTATCCGCATGCGATGAAAAATTTATCATGGTCCTTGCGGGCAATTTATTGATGCGTGTGACGACCATTCGGTCGACGGTCCAATTCACTTTATACGTAAATGCCACTTTATCGCCGATGGCAATATCAGGCAGCGTTACTCCGGCGGCCAGTTGATATGGCATGGTCATGGCCATCATGGGTTCAATTTTTCCGCTCATACCAACCCAATGTGCAATAGGGGGGACTTTGATGGAAACATTTTCCGGCGACTCCCCTGCCGCCGGTAACGCTTTGATAATACCGCGCAGATGGTAGCTATAAGTAATGCCCGGTTGCGTGGTGGAGCTTTGCGGTTTGCTGGAATGCTTGGGCGCACAACCGCCCATCAGCATCGTTGCCGCGACCACAGCTGTGATAAATAATTTCTCATGAACTGGCATTTTCATAAAGAGACCCTTTTTGCATTCAGTCCGGCACAGCCCGGGGCGTTGAGTGAACGAGTTCCAACGGACAGTACGCCAAAAGAAATTATATTCATTATGAAGTCTTTTTCCCTTATTTGGCTTTATAATCTTCCGCCAAACGATTAAAGTGCAAGGGCAGCGGACAGATCCGCGCCCCGGCCAATTATAGGAGATCATCATCATGGCGGAAAACCTCAACGGCACTGTTACAACGTTTCTCAAAGAGCCACTAGGGCATTACATCGGCGGAAAATGGTTGCTTAGTGCCGATGGTGCTGTGGACAATGTGATCAATCCATCGGATGGTACGGTGATCGCGAAAGTTGCCATGGCGTCCGCCCATGAGGTGGATGCGGCCGTTAATGCTGCGCATAGCGCTTTTCCAGCCTGGGCCGCCATGCCAGCTAATCAACGTAGTGTGCTACTGCACCGATTGGCTGACAGTATTGAGAAACACGCTGGAGATTTAGCACAGTTAGAATCTCTGGATGTAGGCAAGGCGATTATTAATAGCGAGGCATTCGACATTCCCTTCGGAGTTCAGGGCATACGCTACTTTGCCGATCTGGCCTTGCATGCGCAGTATAATATTCCGCTGGCGGTTAAAAACATTGAAGCACGCATCCATCGGGTGCCCTATGGTGCCTGTGGATTTATCTTTCCGTGGAATTTCCCCTATGACCTGCTGATCTGGGGGATGATGCCCGCGCTGGCGGCGGGGAATACCGTCGTGGTTAAGCCGTCAGAAGTCACCCCGCTAAGCACATTATATGTATGCAAACTGGCGGCGGAAGTCGGTTTCCCGGCGGGCGTCATCAACGTGGTCAACGGCACAGGGTCCAAGGCGGGAGCGATTCTCACTGGACATCCGCTGATTAAACGCATGTCTTTTACCGGTTCACCGGGGGTGGGCAAAATTATCGGCGAAACATGCGGGCGGAATTTGGTGCCCTGCAAACTGGAACTTGGCGGCAAGGGAGCCGCGGTTATTTTTGATGACGTGGACATAGATGCGACAGCCCAACAGCTTGCGGCGGCCATTACGCTTAATACCGGGCAGGTCTGCTGCACAGCCACGCGCTGGATTATCCATGAGCGAATTCATGACCAACTGTTAAGCAAAGCGGCGGAAATTCTGAAAAGCACACGCATCGGGCCCGCGCTTGATCGCAACACGCAAATGGGGCCGCTGGTGAGCAAAGTCCAGTTGGAGCGGGTGAATCGGTATGTGGAAAACGGAAAAAAGCAGGGTGCTGTGGCCATTCTAGAACCGCAGACGTTGCGGATCAGTGGGCATGAAGGGGGTTATTACGTCAGCCCCAGTCTTCTGACGGGTTCAAGTGATAATGTATGCTGCCGGGAAGAAATCTTCGGTCCCAGCGCCTACGCCTTAACATTCCGTGATGAAGACGCTGCGATTAAGCAGGTCAACAGCCTGTCTTACGGACTGGCCAATAGTGTGTGGAGCCGGGATTTGCAACGGGCCAACCGGGTGGCGGAGCGGATGATTGCCGGCAATAGCTGGATCAATGCCCACAATGTATTCGCGTATGGCCTTCCCTATGGCGGGGCCAATTTAAGCGGCATGGGCGGCGGCGTAAACAGCCCCGAGACATTCCAGGATTATCTGCGTTCGCAAACCATTGCTCGACCGCTGTCTTGAAAGGCCGCGGAACTTTTGACGGTTAACTGTGATTGTTAATTGTGATTCCTGTTGACACGGCACGGTTGACAGCGCCTCGCGGTGTGGTGTTGTTGTTTTGGCCGATAGATATTACTATTCCGGATAATCGTTTTGCAGGGCAGACCGGATTTTTTCGTCTGCCGCGCTGAAATGTTGAATAGTGAGAACCCTTTACCAGGAAATAAAAGCATGAAAGCCATCGTGCATCGTCAAGCCCTTGTTGAAGTACTCGCCTTAGCCTGCAGCGTGGTACCCACGCGCTCCCCTAAACCGGTCCTGTCATGCGTGCGGATCAGCACGGTGTCCAACGGCCGGGACAAGGCGGTTCGGCTGGTCACGACCGATCTGGAAATGACCTTGGAGACTACAATTTCCCAGGTGGAAATAAGCCAGGAAGGCACCGTTTTGCTGCCGGCGGGTAAGCTCAGCGAGATTGTCAACAACTCGCCGGATGAAACCATCACGCTGGATACGGAAGGCGAAAAAGCGACGATCAAAGGATCGGACAGCACATTTACGCTTCTGGGGTTCAATCCCGAAGAATTCCCCCCGGTCAGTGGATTTGACGGCGAACCAGATTTTTCCATCACCGCCGGTGCCATGAAAGATATGCTTGATCGCACGCGCTTTGCGGCCGCCCGGGAGATGAGCCGTTACGCCATTAATGGCGTATTGTTTGAACGCAAGGGAAAAAAATTGTCGCTCGTGGCGACCGACGGCCATCGGTTATCACAAACCCGTGATGAAACGCACGGCGGCGAAAGCAAAGATGTATCGGCGGTGGTGCCGATTAAGGCACTGGCCCTGATTGAACGGTTACTGACCACGCGGGAGAGCACGGTCGAGTTGCAATTTCGCGAGAACAAGATTTTCGGGCGCATCATTCCGGCCGAAGTGCCGGCCGACGGGGACAAGCCGAAGGCCGAAGCGCAGCCCAGCGCTACATTCAGTGCGTTGCTGGTAGAGGGCGCATTTCCTCCGTATCAGGATGTGATTCCCAAAGATTGCGACCGCAAGACAAGTTTGAATCGGGATCGGCTGCAAAGTGCGGTGCGCCGCGCCGCGTTGCTGACCAACGACGATTCGCGATCGGTAAGACTGAATTTTGCGGCGAAAGTTCTGACTATTTCTGGCCGCTCACCTGATGTGGGCGAAGCCAAGGTGGAAATGCCCATCGAATTTTCAGGCGATTCACTGGATGTAGGATTTAATCCACAGTATCTTCTGGATGCTTTGAAGGTGGCCCCCACCGAAGAAGTCACGCTGGAACTCAAATCCGCGGCCAAGCCGGGCCTGCTGCGAGCTGGCCCCAACTTTCTGTATGTGATTATGCCGGTGAATTTGACCTAGGAGCCTGTCCAAGTAATCGGACAGGCTCCTTGAATGGCCAAGTTATTTTGAATTTTTCCGGGGAATTCGCAATCGCGGCGGATATGGTGGATGCGATCACCAAACAGTTGAACTGCGGATTACGCGGATTATGCGAATAGTTGTGGGGTTGGTTTGGGGGTGTTGCGATGTTGGCGGCGCTCGTCGCCGGGCGACGACGCTAAACGGGGGACGGTTTGCGAGTTACGTAGCGCGTATGGGACGCAACGATTGGCGTTTCCGAATCCCTGATCATGCGATCCGGCGGGTTACTTGGTTTTCAAATAGCAGCGTCAACGATCAAGGATCGGTGCTGGGAAGGCTATAGGGCGCGGGGGCGAGCGTAATGAGTAAATTGTCGGAAGTTTCAAATTTCTAAAATCAGTATTGGGCAGTAGACGCGAGGTTACAGGGGGACGGGTTACCGGGTGCAGTGTCATAGCCCGCAGATAGCGATAGGATTCAATGATGGCCGATCCCCTGGTATCGGCCATATCATCGATGCAGGTTGGGAGGCGGGAATGCTTTATAGGGCGGCACACATGGCTTACTGGGGTGGCAATGGCGGCGGCTGATCTGGGAGGAGGGCTTTTATTTCATCTACGGTTTCGGCGGCGGCCCAGGTGGCCATGCCGTTTTTCCATACCAAGGTGCCGGGCTTGATGTCACCGGATTTTATTTTTCCGGAAAGAGCGGTCAGATCGAACGGGCCGGACTGGGCACCGTTAATGGCCACAAAATAGGAGGATGTTTTGGGCATTGGTGGCGGCGTGCCTACGGCGGAATTCATGGCTGATCCCATCTGATTGCCCATGACCATGCCCATGCCAACGCCCGCACCCATGCCAGCGCCCATACCGGCGAACCCGGAGGGATTGCTGGCGGCTTCAGGAATCGCGGTAGCAACCTGAAAACGGGTGTACTGATTCATATCGCCCAGGACACCCATTTTGGTGCGGGTATCCATGGCCTGCTCCACTTCCGGGGGCAGGGAAATATTTTCAATGTAGAAAAGGGTTAATTCTATTCCCAGCGTGGCCAGGTCGGTCTTGATTTTTTCCAGTGCCAGTTTGCTAAGTTTGTCATAATTGCCTGCGAGTTCCAAGGCGGGGATATGGGAGTCGCCGAGGGTGTCGGTAAAGCGACTGACAATGGTATCGCGAATCTGCCCGGAAACTTGAACGGTTTCCAGCGACGGATTGGTGGCAATCTGTTGGCGGAGGAACACAGCGGGATCGCTGATGTGCATAGCATAGGTGCCGAAGCCGCGGATACGGACAACACCAAATTCCGTATCACGGAGCATGATTGGGTTGGGGGTACCCCATTTCAAATCAGTAAATTGCCGGGTCGCAATGAAGTACACTTCGGCCCGGAAGGGGGAATCAAAGCCATACTTCCATCCTTTGAGCGTGGATAATATGGGCATATTTTCGGTGGAAAGCGTGTACATGCCGGGACCAAATACGTCGGCGAGTTTGCCTTCGTTGACAAAGGCGGCGGTCTGCCCTTCGCGCACAGTTAGTTTGGCTCCCATTTTTATTTCGTTGTTATAACGCTCAAAGCGGAAGGCCAGAAAATCGCTGCCGGCGGGTTCGGTCCATTGAATAATATCAATGAATTCAGCACGAGCTTTTTGGAAGAGAGACATATCAGGACTCCTGAAAAATTGTATTCCTGCGCACCCTTAGCGGTTGGATGGCCACAAGATGTTAAAAGTCTAACGCGCGGGGGGTCCGGCAACAAATGCTGGTGTCGGATATTTGGGTTAGAATCTTCAGTACATTCAGTATTGGCAGTACATTCAGTATTGGCAGTACATTTGGTATTCAAGGTTCAAGGTGTCAGATTCTGGGATCCGGGTTCCGGGTTCCAAGTCCTGATGAATCCTGACCAGTGTTGCTGTGGATGGTTATGGATAATTTAAGTGAATTACTACCCTATCGGGCCGGTGCACGTATACAATACGGGGGCGGATGAGTATCCGTGGCGGCAATGCGCCTGAGATTTTGGGCTTTTTGAGTTATAGCTATGGAACACAATCAGAGCTGGCCCGCGCGGGCCACCACCCCGGTCATCGGATTTGTGGCGGCAATCGGAGCCTGGGCTATCCACGCCGTTCAGACAATGGGCGACTACGGGTGGTTTGTTTTTTCCATTGTTTACGGGACATTTGCGGGCTTGAATCGCCGCACCATTCGCGAGCTGTTTATACAGATGTATGAAATGGGAACGCTGTCGATTCCTGTGGTCATGCTGGGCGGCGGGTTTATTGGAGCGGTACTGGCGGTGGAGGCCTATCCGCAATTCAAAGCTATTGGTGCGGGCAACCGTGTCGGCTCGGTAATTGTTATCAGCGTGGTCAAACAAATCGGCCCGGTGCTTACGGCGGTGATGCTGGCGGGACGGCTCGGCGGATCCATGACCGCGGAACTGGGAACGATGCGCGTGACAGAGCAAATTGACGCGTTGCGGGTTATGGCGGCGGATCCGGTGCGTACCTTGGTGGTGCCGCGCGTGCTGGCGTGCATTATTATGACTCCGGTACTGACCGTGTTTAGTGATTCGATCGGTATTTTGGGCGGCTGGCTGATTGCAGTGGGAGTGGAAGGCGTGCGAAATTACCCCTTCTGGCATTATGCCCAGACCGGCATGGATATGTTCACCGTTTATGTCGGACTTATAAAGGCTTTTTTCTTCGGTTTGGTTATATCAACAATTGCCTGCTACAAGGGATTCCGCTGCGGCAACGGCGCCCAAGGCGTGGGCCGGGCGTGCACCGAAAGTTTTGTGGCCGGATTCTGCGTGATTCTGCTGGCCAATTTCATTCTTGCGGTCATGCTTAATAATATTTATGTCATGCTGTGGCCCAACCAACCCAGTATCTTGTGAGTTTATTGCTTATGCCCATAACACCCCCGAATTCCTCGGATATACCGGTGATTCGTTTTGAAAATGTTCATAAACGATTCGGATCCCTGGTGGTACTTAACGGCGTGGATCTCGACATCCCGGCCGATCAGACGACCGTGGTCATCGGGCCGTCCGGCACCGGTAAATCGGTGCTGCTGAAACATATTGTCGGATTGCTTAGACCGGATTCGGGACACGTGTATTTTCATGGCCGGAGAATTGACAATCTCCCCGAAAAAGAATTTGAGCCTATTCGTAAGCGCTTTGGATTTTTATTCCAGCAAAGCGCCCTGTTTGATTCCATGGATGTGGGAGAAAATATTGCGTTTCCACTGCGCCAGGAAGGGGGCATCGGTGAAACGAAGATTATTGAAACAGTTCATGAAAAGCTCTCGATTGTCGGCTTGGCCGCCAGTGAAAGAAAGATGCCCGCTGATCTTTCCGGCGGCCAGCGCAAACGTGTGGCATTGGCCCGGGCGATGGCCATGAATCCGGAGGTACTGCTTTATGATGAACCCACCACTGGATTGGACCCCATTCGCGCAGACGTCATCAATGAATTAATTCTAAAGTTGCAAAAACAGTTTAAAGTTACCGGGATTGTGGTGACCCATGATATGGCCAGTGCGTTTAAAGTAGCTGATCATATTGTCATGCTGCTGCATGGCAAAATTGTTTATCGCGGTACGGCGGATGAAATTCGCGCATGCCCTGATCCGGAAGTGCAGAGATTTATTCAGGGGCGGGCCAGTGAGGCGGAGTTGGATGCCGTAGAGCGGCTCTAAGGGGCTGCATCAAAATAACTTCACGATTTGCACTGCGATCTCAAGCGGCACCGCCGGCAAAGCCAGCGGCTATGTGGGGAGGTAAGCCGAAGCTTGGGGAAGTTATTGGGACTCGCCCGTGAGGAAAGACATGCAGATGATAGGAGCATGGATACTGTGCGTATGGCTGGTGGCGCTGGTGGGAATCTTCCTGCGCGTGCGCTATTCTAAGGCGATGCGTACGTTGAACTGGTTTATTTGCGATGCCGATACATCGCCGGGGGCATTTGATCCGCTTCTAGCGCCCGATAATGTGCGGGCAGAGCATCCGGCCGAATCCACCGTGTGGCCAAAAGTGACGATTATCGCGCCCGGCCGGAATGAGGGGCATGTTTTGCGCGACACGTTGGGGTCTTTATGCGAACTGGATTACCCGAATTATCAGGTGATATTTGTGGATGATCAATCCACCGATGACACGGCAGAAATTTGCCGGGAACTTTCGGCCCGTTATCCCCATTTGCGGGTGCTTGAGCATCACCAAGCCCCTCCGAAAGGCTGGGGCGGTAAGGTCTGGGCAATTCAACAGGCGGTAGGCCAGATTGATGGCGAACTGGTGCTGTTTACCGATTCCGATATCCGACACCATCCAAAATCACTTCGGAAAATGGTCCAGCTTCAGCGGCATCGTAATATTGACATGCTTAGTTTGCTGCCGCGAATGGAAACCGGCGGCCTGCTGGAGCAATCGGTGATGCTCATGGCGCAACATGCACTATTGACCATGGCACCGCTATATAAGTCCAATGATCAGAGGAATCCCACGCCGCTGACGGCCGGTGCCTATATGCTGTTTCGCACACGGGCCTATAACTTGATGGGCGGC
>JAJZGH010000038.1 GCA_021798635.1 Planctomycetota bacterium
CGCCTCTGTGGCCTCTGTGTGCTCTGTGGCTATCCCGTCGCTTTGCCGCGATTATCATAACGTTAGCCACAGAGATCACAGAGACGCGGCTCAATGAGCACTGATCACGGACCACGGATCAAACTGGGGGCAACGCGGGGCGATCACAGAAACATTCCCGCATCAACTTTGAAATATTCCGCGATTTTTCGGATATTGGCTTTGCTCATGGCTCTTTTGCCCAGCAATATCTGACTGGCCAGGCCGCGGTTGCCGATGATCCGGCCAAGGTCCGCCGCGGTAAGGCCGGCCTGTTTCATCAGGTGTTGCAGCATTTTCAACGGCGATAATTGCTCCGCATTTACGGCATGGTGGTCACGTTCATAATCCCGCACAAATTGCGTTAACGCGGCCAAATACGCCACCTCGCCGGGATCCAGCGATGATTCATCCCGCACCGCCAGCGAATCCAGCACCGCAATAGAGGCGTCATAGTGCTGCTCCGAGCAAATCGGCATCAGAGGAAACGCTCGCGCCAATTCCAGGTAACTCTCCGGAGTCCGCACCCCGGATCGCCAGATGGGCCGGTTCGCGGAACGCCCAGCGGCAGGAGCATGCATCATTTTCATAGCTGATTCTTCCAAATATCCCGGTCATATTCCCGATGCGTCATGATCCGCAACACATAAACCATGCCGGTGTTGTAATGTACGGCGGCCACCAGGCGATATTTATTTCCACCAATGTTGAATATCAGCACATTGCTGCCGCTGGCAACCTTGCAGGTATCCGCCGTGCTGAACATTCGGCGAACGTCCTGAAAGTGGCTCCAATCGGCGGCTTCAACGTCCCCGTACCAACGCCGCAAAGGATTTTGGGCATCCGGAAACTCCTCCCAGAAAATCCGGAGCCTCTTCAAGGCCACAATACGCACCAGACCTCCATCCATTGCATACATTATGTACGCAACACCGCCCGACGTCAACCCGGCACCCGCCCTCTGGCAGCACGTTCAGTCACGGCGACGAATTAGCCACAGAGGTCACAGAGGGCACAGAGACGCGGCTCAATGAGCACTGATCACGGATCAATTTAGAGCTTCCGAGAATTTATTCATTATTCATTATTCATTGATTCCGTCCCTCTCCTAATTCCTAACGCCTTGTCGCCCTCTGTGACCTCTGTGACCTCTGTGGCTAATCCGTCCGCCCCTGTCCCCTGTAACCTGTCACCTGTCACCTGTCACCTGTAACCTCGTCCCCCTCACGCTACTGTCTCCGTTGCCGCTACCGTTGCCGGCTCCGCGGCTACCGCCGGCCCCTGCGTTGCCGCCTGCGCTTCCGCGATGGCGTCCAACCGGGCGTTGCGGAAATCTTGCCATTGGTTATTGACAAATTCCATGAACTTTTCCTTGAACACCGCATGGCTAAACCGCTCGGCATTTTTGCGAATCGCCTGGGCGTCCCAAGTGATGCGTTCAAAATGTTCCACAGCGGCCATGATGCTTTCCGGTGTGGGTTCCATGAAAAACAGACCTGTTACCCCGTCGATGACGCTTTCCGTTACGCCGCCGTGGCCATACGCGATCACCGGGGTGCCGCAGGCTTGGGCTTCCACGGGGACAATGCCGAAGTCTTCTTCCGCGGCAAACACAAAACCTCTGGCGTGCTGCATATATTCTTTGAGGCGTTCAGAACTCTGGTAACCGACAACTTTGACATTTTCCGTAGCCAGGGCACGGATATTCTCCAGTTCCGGGCCTTCACCGACGACAATAAGTCGGCGGCCAGGCATACGGGAGAACGCCTGAACAATTAAATCAATGCGTTTATAGGGCACCATGCGTGATGCGGTC
Source organism: Planctomycetota bacterium (assembly GCA_021798635.1). The sequence continues at coordinate 1,835 of JAJZGH010000038.1, forward strand.
AGATAGTAATCGGCCTTGTCGGCGCACAGCGTATATTTTTCCGTGTCCACGGGCGGGAAAACGGGTGTGGCACTGCGGCGGTACGCCTTATCCACACGCCGGGCGACAAACGCCGAGTTGGTCATAAACGCGTCCACCCCGCCGCTGGATCGCACATCAAACACGCGGATGTAATGGAGAATCAGTTTGGCGATCATGCCCTTAAACCCGCGGTCTAAGCCGGCTTCCTGCAGGTATTGCCGTTGCATATCCCAGGCGAAGCGCACGGGGCTGTGGCAATAGCAGATGTGCAACTGGTCCGGCCGGGTGATAACGCCCTTGGCCACCACGTAGCTGCTGGAGATAACCAAATCATATTTAGATACATCCAACTGTTCAATGGCCATGGGCATCAGGGGAAGATAGGCGCGGTGTTTGCTTCTGGCCAGCGGCATATTTTGCAGGAAGCTGGTTTGCACGGGCTTATTCATAATAAAGCCGCGCTGCTGGGGCTTGAGGAAATCAAATAAACTGAAAACATCGGCCTGCGGGAAGCACAGCAGCATTTGTTCCAGCACGCGTTCAGCACCGGCATAGGTGTATAAAAAATCATGGACAACGGCAATTTTCAGATCGGTGACGGGCTTGGAGAATCGCAGTTTCAGCGATTTATATTTGGCGGGGTCCAATGAGCCGATGCGCCCGGCGATGCTGTTGTCTTCCGCCACACGCCGGCGGGGATGGGCACGGGAAAAACCCAGACCAAAGAGACGGATTTTAAACGGTCCCGGCGGCTGATCTTTCAAAGACGTCAGGCTGAATTCCTCCACGAGGCGGGCGAAAAGGGAAATACGGTAGCCCGCGGATTCAAGAAATGTCGGTGCCAGAACCTCCATTTCCATCCGCATGGGCTTGCCGATACGCCTTTGCACAATCGGCAGCGACGCGGTCATGATGGGCGTGGCTTCAGGGACAAGTTCCGTGGTTTGCCAGACGCGCTCATCTATGGAGCCATCACGACGGATCACGGTCATGGCGATGCGGCTGAATTGCAGCATCTGGGCGGCTTCACAAATACCAGCCCACCAGACATCAAAGGTGCTGGCGCGGGCGAGGCGCAGCTGTAAAGATTCAAACGCTATGCGGTACGTGCGGGACTCACGTGCGAGTTGGCGGTTTCGCCGCAGGGCACGCACCATATCTCCGCCGCGGGCGCTGCCGGCGGTGCGGAATAACACAATCAACAGTATGGCAAGCGTAAGGCTGGCCAGCGCCATGACCAGCGTGTTGCCAAAAAACATGACCACCGCCAGCAGGCCGGTGCAGGCACCGAACACATACAGCAGATACACCGCATGAATATGCGAAAGCCCCAGGTCCAGCAGGCGGTGGTGCAGGTGGCCGCGTTCCGCGGAAAACAGACTGCGGCGCTGCAAAATGGCCCGGCGGGCAAAGGTTATGGCGGTATCCACCAGCGGGATCGATAACGCCACGGCGGTGATCAGCAGCGGTAAGGGCGAATTGCAGTGATGCGAAGCCAGCACGGCGGCGGCGGCGATGGTAAAACCAATAAACAGGCTGCCGCCATCACCCATGAAAATGCGGGCCGGGTTGAAGTTGAAAATAAGAAATGCGGTTAAGGCACCCATCAGGGACAGCATTAAAAAGCCGATGGAGGGTTCTCCGATGGCGATGCCGATAATCGCAACGACTAGCGCGGCGGCGGTAGCGATGCCGCCGGCCAGGCCGTCCAGGCCGTCACAAAAGTTCAAGCTAACGGGGACAGTCACCAGCCAGAGAATTGTCAGCGGCCAGGAAAGCCAGCCCAAGCAGGGCTGCCAGTTCGCGGCAATGGGTCCGGTGGGCACCCGGACACCATAATAAGCGAACAAGCCCGCGGCCCCCAGCAGACCGACAAGTTTGATTTTGGCGGGGATGTTGATGATATCATCAAGAAAGCCGACGGTCAGCAGCACAACGGAGGCAAAAATAAGCGACGCCATGGGCGTATGGAATATGGCATGGACCAGCGTGGTGCGGCGATACAGCAGCAGCACAGGCGCGGCACTGATGAGCGTGGAAAGCGCAATAGCCAATCCGCCCACGCGCGGCACCGGGCGCACGTGCACCTTGCGGGCATCGGGGATGTCCACGAGCTTGAAGCGCTTTGCCAGGAGGATAACAGGCACAAACGACAACACGCCGGCCCATAGTCCGCCAACAAAGGCGACACCATACCAGGAGGATTGAACCATGATTTCTCCCTTGCGATTGGCAGTATTATCAGTATTGGTCAGTATTGGTCAGTATTGGTCAGTATTATTCAGTGTATTCAGTATTAGCAGTAAATACAGAATTTGGAATCTGGAATCACGGATCACGGATCACGGATCACGGATCAGATACCATATTGGCAGTGCATTCAGCATTTGGCCTCTGGCACGCTTGGGAAGCGCTGGCGCGTCCAGTTGGCCCGGCAGGATAAACCTGCCGGCTCAGTCCAACTTCTAACTAACTTCTAACTTCGCGCCTGTAACCTGTAACCTGTTCCCCGTAACCTCGTCGGCCTCTGTGGTCTCTGTGCCCTCTGTGGCTAATCCGTCGTTTGCCAATCTGGGGAATCCGTGGATCAGTCCTGCAGGCCTCGGAGAACCTCTGAGTGGGCCAGCACTTCCGCGCGAAAATACCGGCTCAAGTCCTGGGGCGTGCGAAGGTCCACCCGGCGGCCATCAAATATCCGCGAGAGTTCGTCCGCCATTTCGGAGAGGCGGAAAAAGCCGGGAATGTGTTGTGGATCAAACTCAACGAGTACGTCAATATCACTCCGCGGGCCGAAGTCACGGCGCAATACCGACCCGAACAGCGAGAGCTTGCGCACGTGATGCCTGCGGCACAACGCGGCAATCTCGGTACGATTTTGTTCAATCAATGGCAACATGGGAGTCATTATAACAGAAGGCGGCACGTTGAGTGTGTTCAGTATTATCAGTATTGGTCAGTATTGGCAGTATTACCAGTGCATTCAGCATTTCGCTTGGCAGGCGGGGCCTGTCGGCTCGCGCCGTCTTCTAACGCCTAACTTCTAACTTCGCGCCTGTAACCTGTTACCTGTCACCTATAACCTGCCACCTGTCACCCGTAACCTCCGTGGTCTCTGTGCCCTCTGTGGCTAATCCCCCCCCCGTCACTGCGTGTCCCCCTGGAATCTGGAATCTGGAATCTGGAATCTGGAATGCTGCGGGAGCGCTGCGCTTCACTATTTCGCCCGGCAGGCGAAGCCCGGCGGTTACTGAATTTACTGTCAATACTGAATATATTGAATGCACTGAATGCACTGAAATTACTGTTCAAATCACATCCGCGAAGCGGCTTTCCAGGCGTTTGAAGGTAAACAGGCCGATGACAAACATGATCGCTCCAAACGCCGCGCTCCATGCCAGCGGGATGATCGGCAGGCGTCCCGCGCCCAGCAGTGAATATCGAAATGCCGACAGCACCCCCACCAGTGGGTTGACCGGATACCACTGGGCTAAAATCGGGTGATGTTTGTGCAGCTTTTCGGTTACCACCGATAGTGGATAACCCACGGGGCTGGCGTACATGAGCATTTGCATAAAGATTGGAAGGATATATTGAATGTCGCGAAAACTTACAGCCAGGGACGCGGCGATCATGCCCAGGCCCAGAGCCGTGCCCATTAAAATCAACATCCAGACGGGAATCAGCACGATCGCGACGCCGGGATTAATACGGTAGATCAGCAGCAAAATGATCATAACCGCAAAAGAGCACGCGAAATCCACCAGGACGGAAAAACTGGCGCTGACGGGTAAAATAATGCGCGGAAAATAGACTTTGGAGACCAGGTTGGTATTGGCCACCATGCAGGTACTGGACCGGGAAATGATATTTGCAAAAAGATACCATCCCATTTGGCCGGCGAAGGCGATTGCGAAATAATGCGGGTGGCCCTTGGCCATGCCGCCGAGGATACCAAATACAAATGTAAATATTAATGACGCCAGCAGCGGCTGGAGGATAACCCATGCCACACCGAGAATAGTCTGCTTGTAGCGCAGCTTCAGATCACGACCGGCCAGCGAAAACAGCAGATCGCGGAAGTACCATACTTCCGCCAGGTCCACAAGTTTCCACGCGGAACCGGGGCGCAGAATCAGGTGCGGCACGGGCGCAGACACTGCGGAGATAGAGTCATCACCACTGCCCGCTACCGGAAGTTCCGGTTTGACGCTGCCCGCTTCGGAAGGCGCGGGCACAACATCAGTTTCTTGATAAACGGATTCAGTCATTTTTTAGAACCTTGAAAAGTGTGACAGCACTATCAGTATTGATCAGTATTATCAGTATTGATCAGTATTATCAGTATTGGTCAGTATTATCAGTATTATCAGTATTGGTCAGTATTATCAGTATTGGTCAGTACCATCAGTATTATCAGTACATTCAGTATTGGTCAGTACCTTCAGTGACGACAGGCTTCAGGAAGCTGGGAGTTAGTTAGAATGCGTCAGAAGCGCTTCGCGCTTTCATTTTGCTCTACTGCTCAACTCTCTCCTGCTCTATCGGGCCGCCGCCCTATCGCCTCCCATATTTCCCCCACGCCTAACGCTGCCGCCCATTTATTAATATATTCCAAGTCAACCCGGCCTCGGCTGACTTTCAGGATTCCCGCAATATCGCGCAGATGCTTGTCTGAGCCACCCCATTGATAATATTCCAGCTTCTTGATAATCGCATCCTACGGCGAGGCGAAACATACCTCCAGATCATTCCCGGCGTCAATGCGCCTGGCACGCGAAAAACGCGACTCGTTAAACGAATTTTTCGCTGGAATTATGACATCAATCTTCAGTCCCGACTCGGGGTGAATAATATTGAATTGCCCGCGCGTCCGAACCGCATCCAGCGCCGCTTCCGGGCTGACGTAAAACTGTCCGGAAGGGAATTGCCGACAGAAATTTTCAACCTTTGCTTCCGGTAAATCCACAACTATGTCGATGTCATTGGTAAATCGCACTTCGCCGTAAACGATCGTGGCTGTAGAACCAGTGACAAAGTATCGCAGACGCATGGTTTCCAGGACGCCCGCGACATAGCGCAGAAGGTCAGACTGCTCCATGCGACAGCCTCCGGGCGGCCTCGGCGGAAATCTGCACTTCGCTCCAGTCTGGATTTTCCGCCTTTAAGTGACCCAAGAGCATGCGCCGGGCACTGGCGTACATACCACTGGCAATGGCCAGCCGCTGCGCACCAGTTTTCGCCCGCAGAACCTCGGCCATCGCATCATCAATGACCTCAATATTTTTCGGCGGCAAATGCCTGGCATTCTTCATGGTTGCATTCCGACCTTTCCTTATAGTCTTTCCAATACGCCACAGCACGTTCAATATCAGAAGATTGCTTCACTTGATGCGCTGCATCAGCGCGTTGTAGTGCTGTTTAGCACTGGCGGGCACCTGCGGCGAATTTAATTTTTGCGGGTCGATTTTGTGCAGCACGGCGGCGGCCTGCTTCATGTCGCCGGCGCGGACCAGAATGCGGGCGAGATCCACGTTCCATTCCGGATTGCCCGGGTCAATATTTATTGCCGAGCTGATGGCTTTCACGGCCGCTTTCACATCGCCCATGCGGGATTCCACCAGGGCCAGGGTGTCCCAATAAGCTGCGACATTGGGAGCCAGCTTCACCGCTGCACGGGCCAGGGATCGGGCTTCAGCTAGATTGGTCCCCGCTTGGGACAGCATCAGCATGGCTAGATTATTCTGGGCCACCGGCAACTGGTTGTTGAGTTTCAGAGCATTGTGATAATTGGTAATAGCCGCGGCGGTATCCCCGGCCGATAGTTGCACGGTGGCCAGTTCCGCCAGCATGGAGCCACGCTGTTGATCGGACAATTTTTGTGTTTTTAACAAATTGGCCAGTAACCCGGCGGCTTCATTAAGATCCGCTTTGCTGCCCACGCGCTGACCCAGTGCCCACCAGGCCTGGGCCAGTTGCTGTTGCTCGCTTACGGCGGTGGCTGGAGTTGCGGCGGCCACGCGATGGAGCCACAGTGCGGCGGTGCTTGCGGGTAATTCCCGGCTGGCGATGTTCACGGCAAATTGCCGCCAGTTGGAATTTGATAACAGGGGCAGCAGCACGCGTTTAAGTTCAGTCATATTGTGCAATGCGATTTGCGATTGCAGATACGCTGCGATAACGCCGGGGTCATTGGCCGGATTTTTCAATGCCGCCTTCAAATAGGGGGACAGCGTTCGGACGGCCGCGTTTGGCTCAGCCAGATTCAGATAGGCCACCGATTCCAGCACAATGGCCGAGGTGGGGTTGGTGGCGCTGCGTTTGGCCCAGGTTTGCGCAGCGCTTAGGGCCTGCGACCATTGGTGCGACGCGGCAAAGGCCACCGCAGCCAGGCGTGCCGGCGTAACACCGGTCGGGAACATGCGCACAGCGCTAAGCGCCACGACTGACGCCTGCCCCGGGTGGCCGGCGGAAATCAGGAACTGCGCCGCCGCATTTTGCAGGGCGGCGAAGCGCGGATGCTGCTTGGCTAATGTGGCAAGTTGCGCGGCGAAATCCACAATTTTTGGTTTAGCCGCAACGGATGTACCGACCACCTGAACCACGCTCTGGGCCGCGGCCACCGGCGGATTGGCTAACAGCGCCACCGCCAGGGGGCGTAGAATGACATTGGCAATCAGCGGATCAATGGTACCGAGATTATCATGCACAAAGGCCAGGGTTTTGTCATCGGGTAATGCGCCGACGGCTGAGTCGACGGCTTCTTTAACGGCTTTCACATCTCCCAGCCGCATATCCAATGCCAGGAGGCGATACCAGGCTAACTGATTTTTTGGTGCGGCGGCGACGGCCGATTGATACGCGGCCAACGCCGCTTTGGCATTGCTGATATCCGCATAATAATCGCCGTAGATCACATCCGCGACACCGGGGGCAAGTTTCACCTTCTTTAGCAGCGCCAAAGTTTGCTGCGCCTGAGCGTTTTGGCCGCGCTGGGCATAAAACCGGCTGGCTGCGGCGATAATGGGGGCATCGGGGGCTTTGAGCAGTTGGCTGTAAAGGCGTGCGGCAGAATGATTACGCCCCTCCTGCTGGTAAAGTTCGGCCAGAATCAGATTATCACCGAGCGTGGATTTTCCCGCCCGCTGCGAGCGACGTAACAACGTGATGGCCTGACTGGTTTGCCCATCAGCAACAAATAACGCAGCGGCCTGGCGCTGCTGAGTGGGGGTAGCCGTGGGCGAGTCGGCAACCTGGCGCAGGTATTGCCGAGCGTGCTGACTGTCACCTTCACTTTGATACAACTGCGCCAGTTGTAAAGCGACACCGGCATTCTGCGGGGCCAGCGCCGCAGCTACCTGAAGCTGACTTACGGCATCGACCTTGTCGGAATTTTTTAGGTAAATCTGCGCCAGAAGCAAGTGTGGCAGCAGCACATCCGGTGAGGTGGCAATGCACTGGGTCAGCAATTTGCGGGCGGCCAGCAAGTCTTTTTTGCCGGTGCTGTGATTGACCAGCCAGCCGGCCTGAGCCATTTTCCACGAAAAGCCGCCTTTGCCGATGATGGCCTCCAGGCGGCTAAATGTCTTAAGGATAAAGGAGCGATCGGTTTGCAGGTCCGGCACGGACAACGCCAACCACTGGGCGTGGGCATTATGCGCATCGGCTGAGGCAGCCAGTTTCCAGGCGTTGGGGGCTGCGGTGTTTTTAGTGGCGGATAGATACTCGGCCATTGCCAGGTCCCACTGTGGTGCGGCGGGGCCGGACGTTTTACGGTGTGACTTTAAATAGGCGAGGGCTTGCTTGGTGTGTTTAGCCCGCAGCAATCGCCCGGCACGCGCCAGAGCAATCCGCGGGCGAAGGCCGTATATTTTCTCCGCGCCGGCCAGAATGGTTTGGCCCATGCCCAGCTTGTTGACATTGTTGATCGCATACAGATTCAGCAGCGTGGAAAGCTTATGGGGAGGGTTGGATGTCAGAGCTGCGGCAATGACATCGCGAGCCTGCGCCAATTGCTTTAACGCTATCCAGCAACGTACCTGTTCAGAAACCAGAATCGCTTTTCCCGGAAATTTTCGCTGCACGGTGTCAATGGAATGCAGCAACGCTTTAACGCGCTGCGGCTTATTTACGGCCGTGGCAGTAGCCTGGACCCGCACCTTGTCAATGAGCACCTGTTTATTATCCGGTGCCAATTGTGCAGCGCGTTTTATCAGCACACCCGCCGCCTTAATATGTCCTGCCCCTACCAGCCCGATGGCCAGATGCAAAACGGGCTGGGGCCAGGTGGGTGCCAGGCGTGCGGCACTTTCCCACTCAAGCAGAGCAAGCTCCAGTTCGCCCACATGCTGGTAGCCGGTTCCCAATAAGTCAACGAAGTACGCCTGACTAGGAAAAGTGGACGCGGCCACGCGCAAAACCCTCATACGGGTCAAATCTGAGACGTTGGGCGTTAATTGCAGATTTAAAACCGCGTACCACTGACCGGCGACTGGAGTTTTAATCGTTTTGAGCACGTGGATAATCTGCATGGCACGATGAAGGTGGCCCAGACTGATCAGCGAGCGGGCACGGTAGGCCAGGAGCAACGGATGGCCCGTTGATTTCGCCGCCGTGAGTTGCAATACAGCAGCGTCATTTCCCTGCTGGTACAGCCGTTCGCATAATGCTTCGAGAATTGGAACTGACGCACCATGCCGGACCGCGTGTTCCAGCACCATGGTGGCCTGGGTATAAAGCTGCAGAGAATCCAGTTGCCGCACCAGCGGAAGAATGACCGCCTCCGGGAGCTTCGGGTTCGCCGACGCTTGCAGGGCCAGACGTTTGGCGGCCGCCGGTTGACCGGCTAATGCGGCCGCGGCGCTGCCGAGGACCTGATACACCGGGTTGCCGGGTGCCTTGGCTAGAATGGCATCAGCCCAATGGGTCAGCGTGCCGGCGGGCAACTGCTGTTGGTACAGCATATCCAAGGCGAGGAAGCCGTTTTGAATCCGGTCCGGTGATAGTTGAAACGCTTTTTGAGCTGCCGCAAAGGCACGTTTGAATTTTCGCAGTCGGCCATACGCATGAGACTCGGATTCAAGGGCCGGCAAATTGTTGGGATTTTTGGCCAGCATCTGGTGGGCCAGCGTCACACACTCGACGTTGTAATTCAATTCTGCCAGCAATTTGACCAGTTTCTGCTGATACGTGAGGTCATTGGGCTTTTGGTAAAGAATCTGCTTAATGACCGAGGCGGCCTGGAAAAGATTTTTCCCACCGGGCTGGGGAACTTTCATGCTGGCGGCGGCGTAGCCCTCCAGCGATGGCAGATCGGTGGGATCCTGCCCGAGATACGCGCCCAGATCTCCCAGCGCCAATTCATATTTTTTGGCTTTAACCGCAGCCAACCCCTGGGCGCGAAGCTGCAGGAAGTGCTCATGGATGCTGTGCTTCCGATAGATTACCAGCGCCCCGCCAAGCACCACCAGAGCCAGAATTACGCAGCCCAGTATTAACAGGCGGCGTTTCATGCGTTGCCGTGAATTCATTATTTCCTCTCGCTAGGAGCCTGTCCGACCGGTACCGCATCAGGCAGTATCCCGGCGGAAGCAGCAACCTGAGCACCGCCGCGGCCATGGCCAATCCAAAGGGGCCGCGTATGAGTTTTTAACATGGACATATCAAAACCAATTGGCCCATGCACACGATGCGCCAATTGGGTGATGCCCGGAATGGCAACTTCCGGATCAGCCCAGTCCCGCGCCAGAGCCTGAAGATAATCCAGAGCCTGACACGCTGTGTCTTCATACGCAATGCCGGGGACTTTGATCGAGCCAAAATCCGGGTATTGCCGCCGCAACATCATCCATACGTTACCCGCAGCCGGGATGGTATTCCAGTATTCGGCAATGTGCCGGTGCGGCGTAAGGGCTGCGCGGGCGGCAGGTTCAGGACGCGTACCGCAGTTGTTCCCAAGGGGTTGCTGTGGCATTCCCGTGATAGCGCCCGCCGCCGCACCGTGCGATGAAGACTGAGACTCCGCGGAAGGCGGCCGGCGAGTCGGCGGATAAAATCCAATAAAATACAGGGATCGCGGCATCCAAAATAATTGATCCAGCACCAGCCGCAGGTGCAGGCGAAATAGCTTTCTTTCGGGAACCAGCATAAACAGTCGCGCATCACAATCGATGGCTTTGCCGCCACCGGGCCGCACGATGGCCACTTCCCGGGATAACCAGAACAGATCATGCAATGCGGGCGCGGAATATCCCCATACCGTCAGCGATTTCGCCGCGGGTTCTATGGCCGGGGACAAATTATGATCCGCCAACCGGGTCATTTGTCCTCTTCATCCTGCATGCTGCTGGAGGCCGCAACCGCCATGGCCAGGGGGCCAAGGGGCACCAGGGGCTTGAGGCGATCGGCATCCGTCTGAACCGCCAGAGCATTATCCGCGGAGGGTGCGGCACTGGTAAAGCTTTCCAGCGATGTACTATACGACTGCCGCTGCATATCGCGTTCCGTAGCACGGTTAAATACCACCCCTTCCAGATGGGCTCCCACCGAGGCCAGATAGTCCGCGGCACGCCCGGAAAGATTTCGGCTTTCGCCACGGGCCACGACCATCAGCACGCCATCGGCCTGACTGGCCAACAGCGCCGATTCCAGAGACCCCAGCACCGGACCGGTATCCACCAGCACCATTTCATATTGTTCCTTGGCATGCGCCAGCATGGCCCGGATGGAGGCCGGAGACATACGCGCCCCATGATGGGCTTTGGTGCGCCCCAGCGGTAAAACATCCAGATTCCGAATCTTGGTATGCACCACGCATTCATCCAGCGGTTTGCCGGCCACCGCGTCCATCAGGCCGCGTTTACTTAAGCGCTGCAAGTGCAACGCCTTGTCAAGCATTTCGTGGTCAATGTAACCCAGATTCAACAGTTCCGAGCCTAAGGGGCGTTTAGATTCCCCGGCTGCGGCAAGGGCTTCCTTGAGTTGTTCACGGGTGATCATTTTATGTTTGACCAAGACATCCCCGAGACGCTGGCTGCGCAAAATACCCATGCGATCGGTGAGTTGGCCGCCGACAACGTCCGCATCTATCAGCAATGTCTTCATGCCCGAGGCGGCATACGACATTCCCAAGGCCAGAACCATGCTGGTTTTTCCGGTGCCCGCGGTTGGGCTGGTCAGGGCCATGGCCTGACTGCCGCCGGAATGCGGTCGCACCTGCAAGAGGCCCCGAATGCGGTGCACACTGTGTGCACCAATGGCCAATTCCAGCGGTGTGGCTGCACCGTTGGGCGGTAATTGTGGAACGGCACCCAGAATACGGTAAGAATTCAGCGTGGTAATCTGCATGTCGCCCACTGAACGAAGATTACCGTGCAGAAAGCCCCACAGCAGAATTATCCCGAAGCCCACGATAATGCCGCCAAGCCCGGCAGCTGCGGCAGCCGCCAGGCGCAGGTGACGGGACTTCGTTGTCGGGGCGGCCGGGAAATCACCGGTACTTTCGACACGAATACGTCCCCCCGTGGCCGATTCCATATTGATGGCGTCCATGCGCGATTGAATGGTGTGCAACTGCTGGCGCAAATCCTGGCTTTGGGTTTGCAGACTCTGCACCTTGGCAAACCGGCCGCCTAGATCAAGGGTTTGAGCCTTAACCGACTTATACAAAATCCGCAGTTGGCGTTCCCGCGCCTTGAGCAGCGGCAACGACATGGCGGCTCCGGGCATGGTCGGGGCCATGGGCGCTCCTTTGCCTGCTAAACCGGCCTGATAGCTGCGCATTTCGTCACGCAGGGCATCAAGACTGGATTGCAGGGTCATAATCCGATGATTGTTAGGACCCAGACCGGATAGCTCCAGTTCCTTGATGGATTTTTTCAAAGCCAAGACCTGGAGTTCAAACTGCGCCAATTGGGGATCATATACCGGAGGCAGCGCCGCTTTGGCGACTTTTGTGGGCTTCCCGTTTTTCCCTTTGGGTGTCACGGCACTGGAGCCGGCCTTGGCCAAGGCGATGCGGGCTTCCTGCCACTGGGTATCAAGCTCATTCATCAGGCCGAGTTTGTAATTGTAGACTGTCCCCAGGCCGTCCGCCCCGTACTGGCTGGCCAACGATGCGATCTGATCCTGATCACTTTGCAATTCATTTTGTAGAACGGTCTGGCGGTCGCGCAGAGCGCTGATTTGCAGGCTTTGCGTGGCGGAATCGCCGTGGCTGTAAAGTTGACGATAGGCCCCTATGACGGCGTCGGCCCCAATTTGCGCCACCACCGGGTCCTTGCTGGTGTAGCTGACATAAATTAATTCGCTTCCCCGTTTGTGGGTCACGGTGAGTTCCCGCGCAAAGCGGGCTTTGGCCAGCGCATCAATACCCCGATGCAGAGCCTGCCATTTTGGATCCTGCATGGCCAGATCAATCGTGCGGGAACTCATGATCAGCGCGGTTTGAGAATTAATGTACGCGCTGAACATCGGCATGGCTTCATTTTGCGACGTGGTATACAAAATGCGCGGCAGGTACGGCAAAATGCGCACCAGCCCGGTGCTGGTGTACACCAGTTTGAGACTCTTATACGTTAAGGCGCTGCCGGCGATTGCCAGCACCAGTCCCAGCAGAATCGCCCAGTGATAGCGCCCCGTGAGAAACCGATGCATCAGCAATAGAGGATTGGCCATCGCTTCGCCGGAATCGGCATATTGCACCGGTCCGGGAGTCATTTCCGGCCGCAGGGAGGTTGGTACATAATCCATACTGTCATTTTGCGGGTTCATTGGACACTCCGTGTAAGATCGCACTAATGAGCTTCCAGTTCGCGCCAATCAGATCATGAAACACTTGCATTCGATCAGCGGGAAGCATGTCGCCAGGTAAAGTAAGTTCCACCTGCGCGGCCCCAAACACTCTTTCATTAAAGCTTCCGGACTCGTGGAGGAATTCCCGCTCGGTAGCGAGAAATTTGCCGTCCGGCATGATAAAAAAATCATCTACATATATATGAGATTCCGTATCAAACGCTCCCCGATGGAATTTATATTCCATCCCCGTGATGGGGGTTTTATTTATCACCCAGGTTTTCGGCGTTGATTTATCCAGGATCCAGCCGTTGCCCGGATAGCAATTCGGCGGATAGTGACCCGAAAGATTGCGCGTGTCCGAGCAGTCAATAACCATGAACGTGGCCTGCTCACCGGTTTTGTGGTTAACAAAATTGCGGCACAAATCCACATTGGGCTGCAGCAGATGTACGGCGGAAAGCGGCAGGGGCACATCGCGGCCAATCCAATTGCCGAACTCTTTGGGCATCGTCTCCGCCAGAGCGTGCACATGCGCCAGATATGCACCGGCCTGCCGGGGCGGCTTTTCAAAGTACCCTCGAGCCTCAATGGCGGCCAGCAGGATCACGCAGGCAAAGGCCGGTGCCCAGGCCAGCCAGGCCGGGCGGTGAGCAGAGGTTGGGGTCATTGGTTTTGACATAACATTATCCAGTCAAACGCCGGGGACGAAGTAAAGGCGAATAATACGCAAGCAGTTAATAAGTTACGACCTGGAAGTTCGTGGTACGTTCTACGAGTCGTAGGCCAGGCCGAAGGGGGCTACCGGCACGGAGGCCCAGCGTAACAGTCGCAACACTGACCAGAACAATAAAAACGCGATGGGCAGCATCAGCCAGCCGGCCATATTATGGAAATTCTCGGCCGCCGCATGAGGATACTTGCCAAACACCCACACCGTTGGCACCAGTCGAATAATATTACAAAGCAGGGCGACAACCGGGCTTAAAATCAGGAATATGGCCCGTGCCCAGCGATTCATGGGGATACTAAGCGTGAAGGTGGCCACCAGCACCATCAAAGCAATGGCCATTCGCATGCCGTCACAGGCTTCGGCGATCTCCACTTTCACGCCATTGACGATTAGAACATTGCCGGCCCGCGATACCGTGACACCCACAATTTCCAGAATCTGCTGGCTAAGCAGAGCGCACAGATGTTCCAGAGGAACCGAGATTGCCTGCCGCACGGTGGCGGGCACCGGCACCAGAAACAGCAACATCAGGAAAGCGGGGAAAAATTTACGTACGATATCAAATCCCAAAACGGCGATAACCGCCCCGAAAGCCATGAGCAGGGATCCAAAATGCCAGAAGACGGCCATGCCATGATCCACGCCGAAGTTGCTGGTCGCCGCACCCAGGAGCAGCAGCACCGGTCCCAACCAGCGGCCCGACAGGCGGCATTCACGCCAGCGCTGGCGACGTACAAAAATCAGCCAGCCGGCCAGGAAAGGTACCAGTAAAATGTGGCTGGAATCCTGATCATTTAAGGCAATGGAAAACACATCGTGCCAAGCGCGATGCTGCACCAGCATGGTCAACAAAACCAGCACTCCCGCCGCCAGAAGATAGACGCGTTTAATGCGGTCTTTTGGAGCGACGGCCCAGCTTGGAGTGTTTGCGGCAATCGTGGCCAATGGTTCTTCTCGACAATTTTCGCCACTGCGGCGGCCCATAAAACATGCTCTTGGCCTAATTTTGGCCAAAGCTCCGCTACTGTCGCTTGCGCGAATTTTTAGCGCGAAGAGATCAGGGGGAACCAACTTCCCCGAGTTTGCGGCGGCGCTTATGTACCGGTGGCTTTACGCCGCCCGAACGCCGCCAGGAGTATTCTCCGCGACTGCCGGCATATCTTCAAGAATCGCCAGCAGGTCGGTATCAACCTCAACACTGATCGCCTGGCCCAGGATTTCAACCTGCAAAACCAGACGGTCCATCTTCAGTCGGCTTTCCACTACGCCCCGCACACCCTGCAGAGGTCCTGATTTTACCTCAACACGTACCCCCGCTACAAGCTGCGGATGCCGATCAAAGGGCGCTTGCGCTTCCAAGGCCCGCGTCAGGCTGCGAAGTTCCTCTTCTATTCGGGCTTGGTCAAATACTGGAATGATCCGAACCAGCCGATTGGTTCGATCGGCCGCATACGCATCTTGAACGGCGCTGCGGACAAAAACATAACCCGGAAAAAGCGGAAGCTCAGATTTTACTTTGCGTTTGCCGTAATAGGTGGTTTTCGCTACCAAGGGCAGTAGATAGTCGATTTGGCGGTCGCGGAAAAAGTCGCAAACCACTTTTTCCTGCCGGCTTTTGGTCTGTAGTACAAACCATTTCCGGGCATCTCCCCGGTTAATTCCGGATCCGACCGACTGGGCAACCGTTGAGGCGGCAGGGACCGTGGCGGATTTTACGCCCGATAATTCGGTTTCCGGACATTCCATGCGCGATAAATTCTCATGACTGTTTGCAGATGTTGCTTCTGTCATATGCCGCCCCGTTACCATTCCTGTCACCTCCATGCCGTCCCAGTTCATTACCGCCCGCGTGGCGTAACGCCTTTACTTATAGGCTTCGCTGATGTATTCGGACATTCACAGCGCGGGCCTTTAACTTTATCGGTTCGCGTGGGAAATAAAAATCACCAATTTCGGACTGTTACCCGTGGCGGTTTAGCGGACTTGGACCCATTCGTCAGCTCTACCTACATACCCCACGCTGCATTTCCCGGGATACCGAATAT
Source organism: Planctomycetota bacterium (assembly GCA_021798635.1). The sequence goes on from JAJZGH010000038.1 coordinate 17,423, forward strand.
TCGATACTTTCGGCTCAAGATCGTTGCTCTCCATGCTACTGTCTCATCCAAACCCGGCTCGCTCCGCTCGGGGCAAAGCGTTTGCCACTTAATGATAGCAACTTGGTACCCTAAAAACCAACGTTCGTCAGGCTATCCCCTCGACGGTTCATTTTATCAGCCATTGGGAATCCGGGCACCACGATTATCATCTTCAGCTAACGTCCTCTGGGTGCGTCTTCCACGTGACTCCATTCAACCGCTCTGGCCACCGAACGCCCTCGGCTGCATCCCACCGCGACATGCCACTGACAATAACCAAACCACGCATCGCGCGGCCAAGGCCAGCGTCCGAGGTCGGGATGTCTCGGTGGTCCGAAGGTCAACCAGACGCCCAGCCCATTTCTACCGGCGTAGGACCGATGTACTGATCCGGTACGGAAGCCTATTGCCGCACAATTTTCTCTGGGCGTTGACAGGCCACGGGATATTTTCCGCAGACAAGACAGGCCGTCATCAATTTTCACAACCTCACCAACCTCGGGAATCCGAAGTCCTAATCTAATCATCGCTACGGTCGCACAGGCGTGGATGCCGGTAATGATGGTTTGCGGGCCGCGCACTTTCAGCATGTCGGTTATAGCGATATTCCGCAACCTGTTGATGGCCCAGGAGCTCATCACATCCAGCTCGGTGACATCCAACAGCACGCCATCGCATCGATATTGCCGCGCGCGAAAATCCAACTCATATCCCAGTTGTTTCCAGTCCAATTCACTTACGCCACACTGCGTGCGTGCCAGCAACAGACTTCCCTTTTTGAAAATTGAAATGCGCATCATAAAAATCCTTTTTAACTCACGCAACAAGGTTCTTGCAGCGCACAGCAAATATTAAAAGGCCGGGTGTCGGCGACGCACGCGGTCTGCCGACACCCGGCTCGGGACGCTGAACCGTAGCTACAAAAGATTCCTCCCAAATGAGTGTTGTTGACAAAGGCATGCACACCCACCTGGTCCTTGGTTCGGCCGCTGTTATCAGTGATCACAGCAGCGACTGGAAAATAATTGCGATTCTCAGCGGCATAAACAGGAAAACCTGTTTCCGTCAGCCCCATTGATATAAACTGAACCCCACAGGAACTTTTTGTAATAGGTAGCGCGCACTATCCTGTCGACAACAGCCCTGATTTTTCCGTTTGACACAGCCCACCCCAATCTCGGGCCCACCGGTGATATTTAGCGGCTTGTTTTTGCCGCTTGTTCTCCGCGACGGCAAGTGGCCTTAACCGCTGCGCGAGCTTCTGCTCAACGCGTGTACTCTCGGCAGCGCACCTGAGCCGCAAAAGTAGATGCAACCGGCGTGCCACCGATGAAAAGGGCCGCAATGAGTCAAAAATGGACCTGCGTCAGCAGTGGGCACCCGACATGTTGTCGTGGCAGCAGCCACAATGTCGTGCATGTATCGGACAGATGCGACGCCCATCTGGAAGCATCATAACGCTCCCTTATGCGGCGGGCAGATCGCCTTTGGTGATTTGGTTGGAATCAAGCGTGACATCGCCGAATTGCGACAGCACGCTTCCATTACGGACAGAGGCATCCGCTTGGAGGGTGATATCATCCCGGGCGAGAATATTGCCTGCAAAAGCGCTATCGGCTCCAAGCGTTGCCGAATTGCCCACCTGCCAGAAAACGGCACCTTTTACCCAGGTGCTGGCCCCCCCATCGATTGAAATAACGGATGAGTCCCTGCCCGTTGTCAGCGTGGTGCCAATTTGAAAAATGAATTGCGCGTTGGGGTCGCCCTGGTCTTTGAGCGTCAGAGTTCCGGTGAGCGTGGCCGCGGCGGCGAAATGATAAACTCCGGGCAACAGCGTCAGTCCTCCAAGATCCTGTCCGCTAAGGTCGTGCGTTGACGGCATTGCGGCAACAGCGTCATAAGCAGTGGTCAGGTCCGTGTGCGCTTGCTGCGTAACATCGTCGGAAACACGGATCGTACTTGGCGGAACGACGGCTCCCGGGGGAAATCCAGTAACCTCTTGCCCATGGCTGGCTCCCACATCCCCACCATGCACAGCAGTTTCGCCGGTGTTTTCTACGGCCGTGCCGCCCAGTACCGCAAAGCCGCCAGCCGAATCAAGGGTGATTGACGCGTGTGCCGCTTCAGGGTCTGCACGGTTCGGTGGTACTACCAAAAGAACAAGTGTTTTATTTTTCATGGGTCATTCTCCAACGGCCGCTGATAGGGGCGACTTTTGTGAATAGATATTCACTCTTCGATGCTGGGCATCGGTAATGGAAGAACAAGCCGGTAGTTGCTTGAACGGGAAGGGCATCGGAGCGGTCCATTTCGCGGTTAACCAACAAGGAGCCGCGATAATCGTGCGACAGGCGGTGCTATGCTCAAGCACTGCCTTAGTTCAATTATAGCCGCCATTTTCTGTCATAAAGCTTTTACTACAACAATTATTACGATGCGGGCGGGATGGGGTATTGGCCTACGAGCCTGTCCGAGTAATGGCCGGGTTGGGGCAGCCATTACTCGGACCGGCTCCTGGGGTCTGCTTTGTTCCGTACCCGTCCCGTTCCGTGCTATCCCATGCTGTCCCATGCTCGCGTTAATCCAGGGAAGCGCCTATACTACCGGACTGTTTTTTCCTTGGACCTTGGAGCGTATGGAATGAAAGCGGAGGAACGCCACGAACTGCAACAGAATGATCTGGTCGGAAGTGCGGCCGGATTATATATGTTTATTCGTAAATACGGGATTTATGTCCTCCTGGGCGTTGCGATTGTTGTTCTGGTCATTGAACTGATTCAACTGCATAAGGCCAATCAAGCCCGGCAAGTGCAGGAAGCCGCCATGGCGCTTCAGCAGGCGCAAACCCCGCGGCAAATACAAAATACCGTACTTAACACCTACAAAATTCCATCTGTCTCCGCGCAAGCCTATATTCGGATCGGGGATTTTTATCTGAATTTAATTGCTTTGGGTAATCCCGCCTCCGGTTTGGAAAAAGTAAAGGCCACCAAAGCGCAATCGATTGCCGCGGCGGAAAAAGCATTTAACACGGTGATCACAAAATTTCCGAAAGAGGCTTTACCGGTAGCACGGGCTAAACTTGGTCTGGCTTTAGCCGATGAAGATGCCGGCCAATGGAGCAAGGCTGCCGCGATTTATAAAACATTCACGTCAGCCCGCACCGGTTCCATTGAAAAGTCCTTTGCACCTGTGGCACAGTACCGCCTGGATCACTTAAAACAGTGGGCGCAGCCTGTACTGGTTGGCCCGCCGCAAACCCAGCCCGCGGCGACCGCACCGGCGGCCTCGGCCCCTGCCGCAAAACCCGTTGCCCCAGCCCCGGCCAAGTAGCCGTGGCCCCCGGATTTGACGCCATGATGCGCAGCGCCCCCCCCGCCAAAACGTAAACACCTCGCGCGACCACATCCCGCATCGAACCACAGGAAAAAGGTGTCAGGAACCTTTTTTTTAAAAAGGTTCCTGACACCTTTGTTTTGGACACGTGGGCGTGCCTGACAATACTTCTCGTCGGCAGTGCTGTGTGCAGTTTACTGGCGGCGCTGCGGTGCACGAATCGTGAATTCTACGTCAAAACGCCGGAGAAGACGTGAAGGACATTGAGGCGGCAGGTTCTTGCACGGGTATCGCCGTCGGCAACCGCATTTGCAATACCGTAGGCTGTTCGCCTAATATGAAGATTGCTGGAGGCCCGGGCGCATGGCGCATTTGGCTTATTTGAGCGATACAGACGTTTTGTACACAAGGCTGCCTGATATTTTATGAGCACGCTTACTGAAGTTCCCCCCTCGGCCATCGGCCCGCAATCAATTAGCCACCCCACCATAAAGGCCTCTTTTTTATCAGACCTTATGGAATTGGCCAAAATCCGCCTTACGGGAATGGTCGTTATTACCACCATGGTCGGGTTCTGGCTGGGCGGTGCCGCCGGTTTGGGGTGGCTCAAATTACTTTGGGTGGCGGCCGGCACATGGATGCTCGCGGCCAGCGCCGCCACACTCAATCAAGTATTTGAAATATCGCGCGATGCGCTTATGCCACGCACGGCCAATCGCCCCTTGCCCGCCGGCCGGCTCTTGCCCTCCACAGCGATGATCTTTGCCACGTTTACCGCTGGCTCCGGGATGGCCGTACTCTGGCTGGGAACCAACGAACTTACGGCCCTGTTGGGATTGGCGAATCTTATAATCTATGCATTTATCTATACACCTATGAAACGCTTTTCCACGCTTAACACGCTGGTGGGAGCGATTTGCGGCGGAATTCCGCCCGTCATGGGCTATACCGCGGCAACCGGACATGTGGCAGCGGCCGCGATTGCTTTGGGCGTTTTGCTGTGTGTCTGGCAGATTCCGCATTTTCTTGCCCTGGCCTGGTTATACCGTGATCAATATGAATTGGCGGGATTCAAAATGTTGCCCGTGATCGACCAATCGGGCCGATTCACCTGCCGCATGATCTTGCTTTACAGCGTGCTATTAATCCCGGCGGCCCTGGCGGAAACCGTCTTGGGCGGGGCGGGCGTCTGGTACGCAGGAGCGGCAGTCATACTGGGCGCGGTGATGATATTTCTGGCAACGGTATTATTGCGTGACCCCAGCCGCGACGGGGCGCGTAAGGTTTTTCTGGCCAGTGTGATTTATTTACCCCTGTTGCTCATGGCCTTGGTGGCTGATACGCGGCCCGGAGCGACGGCAACAATCCGCCCCGCCATTCATCTTTTGGCCGGCACCGGCGCGGCCACCAGTGGTATCCCCGCCGCCGATAGCACCGCGAAGTGAAAATGGGCCATGCAACGCCAGTGCATCGGGCAACATTGAAAACATGAAGTGTGGCCATGAAAAATAAATTCACTGCGTTTTTTTCCTCCGGGTTATGGATTATCGTCCTGCTGTCTTTGACCACGGTGGGCCTGGCTTTGAAGGAAATTATTATCCCATTGGCCAACGGTGATTTTACCCACACCGTCGGCGACGGCGTGCATGTCGCAAGTTATGATTTTAATCTCCAGGGGCTGACCAATCGTAAACTGCTGGTGGCGTCCGGCAACAGCAAAGACGGCCTGAACGCCTTGACCCGGCCCCATTTATTGACTCCGGCGCAGGTCAGTAAAATTAATGATGCGCGTCGCGATGCCGGCGGATTTATGCAAGGCCCGGATCGGGTGGTAGGCGTCGTGATTCACGGGCAGGCCAGAGCCTATCCATTGCCCATGATGAACTGGCACGAAATCTGCAATGACCGTCTGGGCGGTAAAGCCATCGCGGTAATCTGGGATGGCTTTTGCGACACCGCCATGGTGGTGAGCCGAAGAGTTGACGGCCAAATTCTCCGGTTCGGCTACAGTGGCCTGGTCTACAATGGCAATGCCCTGATTTATGACCATCAGCCCAAAGTGGCGGATGAAAGCCTGTTCAGCCCGATCGCGGAGCGGGCCATCGCCGGCCCGATGGCCACGCAACACGTTACGTTAAAGCCGCTGCCCTGTCAGGTGGTAACGTGGCGAAACTGGAAAAGCATGTATCCCCAGACCACGATGATCGCGGGCGTAAAGACACTTTACGCCGCCTATCGCAAAGACGTTTACGGCCCCTATGATAACAGCCCCGCCGGCCCGCGGTATCCAGTGGCCCCGCCATGGAATCACCACGATCCGAAACTCAAATCCAGCCTGATTTTGCTACGGATAAAACACCAGTGGAAGCCACTGCTATTTTCGACTCTTTTTGCAGGGAAAAATCGTGCCGGGGTTGTACACCTGCATGTGGCGGGCGTGCCTGTAGTCCTGCAATGTTTCAAAGAGCCGCAATGGCGGACGGTAACGGTGATTTCTCCGCGGCATATTCCGGCGGCGTACGGATTTTTATTTGCCTGGTACGCCCAGCACCCGCAAGATTTTGCGGGCAAATTCTGGAAGCAGCCCCCTGAAAATCATTGACTTTTAGCCGCCGGGCCGATACTGTTTGGACTCTCTGGAGAGATGGCCGAGCGGCTGAAGGCGCCGGTTTGCTAAACCGGTGTACGGGTTACAACCTGTACCGCGGGTTCGAATCCCGCTCTCTCCGTTTCGGCCCAGCCGAAACAGAGCAGGAAAAAACAACAC
>JAJZGH010000039.1 GCA_021798635.1 Planctomycetota bacterium
GAACCGCAAGAATGTTCTGAATGACGAACCCTTCCCAACTCCAACCGGAAACGGGATGGCCGAGCAACTCTTCGCCATTGCGAATGCCCAGCAGGGCATGGACCAAACCACTGTCGCGGACATAAACCTTCGGAGATCGGGTTAAACGTTTTTTAGCATTTGCCAGATAGGGATTAAGGCGGCGTACCAACAGAAGATCAACCATAATATCCAGGTATCGGGCGACGGTTTGGCCGCTGATTCCGTTGGCTTGTGCGAGTTGTGCCGCATTGAGAAGTTGCCCCTGGCTATGGGCAAGCATCTGCCAGAACCGGTGAAGCGTATGGGCGGGAATGCGCGGGCCAAGCGCGGGAACGTCCCGCTCCAGATAGGTTTGGATGAATTGCGAGCGCCACTGAAAACTCTCTGCATCAGTCGTGGCCAGGAAACTTTCCGGAAATCCGCCCCGCGACCAGAGCATAGCCTCCGCGTGAGGCCCGGTAGAGGCTACCTCATTGGCCATAAGCGGAGAAAGCTCAATGTACGCGATTCTGCCCGCCAGCGTTTCGGCGGACTGCTGCAACAAATCCATGGATGCCGAACCGAGAAGAAGAAAATGGCCCGCCTTCGAGCCAGTACGGCGGCGGCGGTCAATCAGCGCTCGCAGGGTTTGGAATATCCCCGGCAGGCGGTGAATCTCATCAATAATGACTAATTTATCGGTGTGCCGCTGAAGATAAAGTTCCGGCTCCGTCAATTTGGCTAAATCCGAGGGCAACTCAAGATCAAGATAAATCGCGCTGCGATTTTGCGCCTCGGCGACGGAATGAGCGAGTGTGGTTTTGCCTACCTGCCGTGGGCCAAGCAGGGCGACGGCGGGGAAGGTTTTCAGAAGCTCCGCTACCCGGGTTTGAGCAATTCTGTGAATCATACCTTGCAATTATGCCACGACGTGGAAGATTTGCAAGGTTAAATCATAAATTTTATCTTAATATTCGCTATTAAGAATAAAATAGGCGGTTCTGAATACGGATTCTGGGGCCATTGGGTGGGTGGCTTTCTCAGGTAAATATGGCCATTTCGGTTAATGCCGGCTTTTGGGTCCGCGCTTGAACTTGGTTTGCTGCGGCTTGGCGGTGGAGCGGTTGGCCAGACGATTGGCGATGCCTTCATCAATGGCGGCAGCCAGCGCATGCTGGTGCTGCGCGTCGTGGTCTATGTTATTTCCCGCAGCCCCCTGCGGCGAAGCGCCGGAGGGACTCGGTGCGGCAGCCTGGAGTTCCTTGATCCGATCACGCAAATCCGCGGCTTTTTCAAATTCCAGATTATTGGCCGCCGTGAGCATTTCCTCCTCCAGCATGCGGATCATTTCCTGTTGATCAAATTCGGATTCTGATTCAGAGAGCATTTCCCGTGCCACGCGTCGGGCCTTGAGTTCCAGTTCAATGCCATGCCGGATCGCTTTTTGAACAGTCTGCGGGGTAATGCCGTTGGCGGTGTTCCATGCTTCCTGGATCCCGCGGCGCCGAAGGGTTTCATCGATGGCTCGCTGCATGGCAGGGGTGATTTTATCGCCATAAAGAAATACCTTCGCGTCCACATTTCGCGCGCAACGCCCGATCATCTGAATCAGTGATGTTTCGCTGCGCAAAAAGCCCTGTTTATCCGCATCCATGATGGCCACCATTGAAACTTCCGGCAAATCCAGCCCTTCCCGCAGCAGGTTCACACCAATGAGGCAGTCAAACGCACCTTCGCGTAATTCCCGGAGAATATCAATGCGGTCAAATGTTTGTATCTCGCTGTGTAAATATTTGCAGCGCAATCCCGCCTGCCCCAGATAATGGGATAAATCCTCCGCCAGACGTTTGGTCAGTGTAGTGACCAGCGTCCGCTGCCCTTTTTCCGCGCGAAGTTTTGCCTCTTCCAGTAAATCGGCGACCTGTCCCTGCGCGGGCCGCACTTCAATAACCGGATCAATCAGGCCGGTGGGCCGGATAATCTGTTCCACTACTTCGCCACCGGTAAGTTCCAACTCGTATTTCGCCGGCGTGGCGGATACAAATAACACCTGATTCCACATGCCCGCAAATTCCTCAAAGCGCATGGGGCGGTTGTCCAGGGCGGAGGGCAAACGGAATCCATGTTCCACCAATACTTCCTTGCGGTGCCGATCGGCGGAATACATGGCGTTAATCTGCGGAATTGTCACATGCGATTCATCAATCATTAATATGTAATCATTGGGAAAATAATCCACAAGCGTGGATGGCTTGGCCCCCGGCGCAGAACCCGAAATGTGCCGGGAATAATTTTCAATGCCCTGGCAGAACCCCGCCTCCAGCATCATTTCAATATCGTATTTGGTGCGGGCAAAGAGCCGTTGGGCTTCCAGCAGTTTGCCCTGCTGTCGCAGCTCCCGGCACCGTTGTTCCAGTTCCTGCTGAATATCGTGAACCGCACGCACCATCGTGCTGTCATCGGCGACATAATGTTTGGCGGGAAAGACAAACGCGGTGGTTTCTTCCGTCAGCCGCTCGCCGCTGACGGGATGAATATGCCAAATGGATTCAATTTCATCACCGAACATTTCCAGACGCAAAGCTGTGATTTCATAGGCCGGAAAAATTTCAATCACATCGCCGCGCACCCGAAATGTTCCGCGCTTAAATTCAATATCATTACGTTCATATTGCACATCAATCAGCGCCCGCAGAAGCTCTTCCCGGCCCAGCGAGGCGCCGCGTTGCAGCGATATCACCTTCTTTTTGTATTGTTCCGGTGATCCCAGGCCGAATATGCAACTCACCGAGGCCACTACCATCACATCCCTCCGGCTTATCAGAGCACTGGTGGTGGCTAAGCGCAGGCGGTCGAGATCATCATTGCGGGCGGCGTCTTTTTCAATGTAAATATCGCGCTGGGGAATATACGCTTCCGGCTGGTAGTAATCATAATAGCTGACAAAATAATTGACGGCATTGTGCGGCATAAGCTCGCGAAATTCTTCGTACAACTGGGCTGCAAGGGTTTTATTATGACTGATCACCAGCACCGGGCGGTTGAGGCGCGCCGCGACATGGGCCATGGTAAACGTTTTCCCCGAGCCGGTCACGCCCATGAGAACCTGATATTTTTCCCCCGCTTGAAACGCCCTGGTAATTTTTTCAATGGCCTGCGGCTGATCGCCGGTAGGGTTGAAAGGGCTTACAATTTTATATTCCTGTACCACCATCGCGCATTTCCAAAAGCATATCCGCCCGACATTATAGCAGCGCCCAGGACGATTGCGGCAGGGGGGCAGTGGAGGTTACAGGTTACAGGTGACAGCCGCCGGCTCTGCCGATGGTGGAATCTACGACCAAAATATCCCGTAACCGATAATCTGATCCCGGCGTATGATGCGATGGGAGATTGCCTGATTCACTGGCGCATGGAAAATCCGTCAGATTCCAGTTTTACCGCCCATGGCGCGAATGGCGCACCAGCTATTGGCCGCTTGAAAAAGCATCACGTTAGCGGCCACGGTGCAACCGGCGGTGGGCCACCAGAGCCAATTCCATCCGGTTAGCCAGGCTGCCAGAGCCAGCAATACCGCCAATACAAGGATCAGTGTGCCGACGGTTCCGCGGACTCTAGACCCCTGGGCGTCAATATTGCATTCCAATTTCATTTTCATTCCTGTTACGTAGCGTCACGGCACTGGGGCACTTCACGGCAACGCCACCAACGACTTACCGCCGGGAACCATTTTAACCGTCAGCAGGGCACTTTGCGATGCCGGCACGCACAGCCCCTGCGCGCCATCCGTGCAGTAAGCGTAATATACTTTGATCTGCCAATGTAAATTGGCCGTCCCCACTGCTTTTGCCATAGCCAGCGTAGCGGGCGTAATGCTGAAGTCGACAGGTGTTTTGCCGTGTGCATCCACCGATTCTTCAGCAATCACATGCGAACCGGAAGTGAGGCGCAGACTTATCGGAATATCCGGTGTCAAGTGCGTGAAGGCCGGCAACTTTGGATCAAACCGCAGCGTCAGCGTTTTACCGGGATCTACTTGCACGGCCACCGCCGCCTCGCCGCGAGACGATTTTTTCCCTGCTTTTGCAACCATCGGTGCCCGCGGCGGAGTCAGCCCAGCTATTACCAGCTGATGCCAAGCCTTGGTTACAGCATTCATTTCAACAATGCGCTGGTTGTTGGTATCCGCGACAAAAATATCATGTCCGGAAACGTTCAGGCCGCCCGGTTCGTTCAGTTTCAGAGGTCCGCCGGGTTTGCCGGTTCCAGGTTTACCGTCGCCGGCGTAAGTGGATACCATTCGTGTCGCCGGGTTGATAAGCCGCAGTTTGTCATTGTAGGTGTCTGCTACCAGTATGTTATTCCCCAGCATCGCCACGCCTAGATCATGTTGCAGCAAGGCCGTATTCGGGCCGCCATTTTTGTCGCCAAAATCAAACAGGCCATGCCCAATCACGGTGAACACTTTCATGGTTTTCAGATTCAAGCCACGAACGGCGCTATTCTCACTGTCGGCAAAATAGAGAATATTGCCGTTCAGCATCAAGCCTGAAGGTTGCGCCAGCATGGCCTGATCGGCGGGGCCGTTCTGCAATCCTTCGCCGCCGGTACCCGCTAAAGCTGAAGCCCGGTGAGTCAGCAGGTTTTCGCGCCAAAGCTGATGTTCGCCGGCCATGGCAATATAGAGGGTATGCCCGCGTGCCACCAAATCCCAGGGCGAATTAATACCCTGCTGCGTTCCAACGCCGCCGCCGGTGGTGTCATAGACCTCGTGTCCATTTCCCAGCACCGTGGAAACATTGCCGGTTTGCAAATTGATCTTACGGATATATTCTCCCATGGTATCCGCGACATAAAGCGCCCCGTCATTCACCGCCAGCCCCTGCGGCGCATCAAACTCCGCCTGCCTGGCCCGGCCGTCCACGTGACCGCAGCGGCCATTTCCAAATAGTGACACCAGCTTGCAGCGGCCCAGGGCATCAGGCCAGGTGGTTTCCACAATTCGATTGTGCCCCGTATCGGCAATGAACAGACGATGTATTTTCGAATCGGCAATGATTTTTCCAGGAAACAGTAATCCACCGGCGGATACCAGCGTATGCTGCACGGGAAGATTCAGTGGGTGCGCGGCCAACGTGCCGGCCTTGCGGTCGGCAGCAATTGTTTTTGCGATAATCCGTTTCAGCGCGTGGTAGCCGGCTTCACCGGCAACGGATCCAACTTCATGTCCTGAAGCATCCACCAGGACCAGTGTCGGCCAGGCGTTGACGCCATACATATTCCATATCGTCATGTTCTGATCAACAACCACCGGGTTGGTGATTCCATAACGCAGCACCGCATCGCGCACGTGCGATGCGATGGCCTCGTTGGTGAATTTGGCGCTTTCCACACCGATAATTTCAAAAGGCTGTTTGGAAAAGTGATGCAAAAGCCGCTCTTCCGTGGGAATAAGGTGAATGCAGTTAATGCACCCATACGTCCAAAAATCCAGCAGCACCACCTGCCCTTTCAACTGATGTTGGAAGCTTAGCGGCTCGGGTGTGTTGATCCATGTATAATCAGCCGGAAAATCCGGGGCCTGTATCCCCGCTTCCGCATCACCGAGCACCGGATTATTATTGGGTGTGAAGTAATTATAAAAAAGCAATCCGACGGCGGCCAAGCCGATAACCATCAATGCGGTTAACATACGATTCATTTTGCTGTACATAATGGTCCATCCTGCCAAAGGCGACGCGATTCATGCGATTAACAGCCCGCACGCGTTGACTATTGTACGCACGCACGTCCGGTCATGGATGATTGGTCGTGCAAATGCTTAAAGTCTTACACAGGCCGTTAGTGTGTTGATTGCCCTACGCCCCGGATGATGGTGCCGATGGGGCGGTATGTTCCTGGATGACCCGCATGTCACCTGGTTTGCTGCAATCCAGATACAGGCTGAAAACTTCGGGGATTGCCGCTGTGCCGCTAAATTTAAGGATCTGCGAGCTATGTTGCAGCATTAATGGCCAGATAGCTTTGCGGTCTGATTCCGGAATAGGGCGATGAGCAACTTCTGAAACGGGGACCCATTCCAGCGTCCCCTCAGGAATTTCCAACTCTGTCAATGTAATAGCGCGCGTAACCTCAAAACAGAACATCAGCCAATGCGTGGCTCCTTCGTAAGCTTTTTCCGCCACAAGGCCGCAAAGCCGAATATCGCTGTATTTCAACGCCAGACCTATCTCTTCCTGCACCTCGCGCATTGCGCACTGATAAGGCGATTCCCCGATACCCTGCTCCAGCTTTCCACCAATGGGGGAGTACAACCCCTGATTGGGAGCCTTTTTACGATGCAAAAGCAGGGTATTTCCCCGCTCGTCAAAAATGTATACCAAAGTCGCAATTTTATAAGGCAATTCGCTCACGGCAATATCTTCCTGAAGTTCCGACCGCCCCACATCTCCGCCACCAACCGACAGAGCATCATCCCGATGCCGGCAGCACGCGGTCGCTGGGGTCTACCATGGTGGCGGGATCCAGCAGTTGAGAAAGTTGCGTTGCAGATAGCTGGGTTTTTTCCAGCGCTACTTCTCGAATGGTTTTGCTGCGGGCGGCCGCTTCTTTCGCCAGGGATGCTGCCGCTTCATAACCGATTACCGGTGCCAGAGCTGTTGCCAGCATGAGGCCTGCTTCCACAAGTTCGGGTCCGCGTGGTGTGGGCTTGATGCCATCAATACATTGGCTTGCCAGGTTAGCACTGGCCCTTCCCAGTAATCGAACCGATTCCAGAAGTGCTGCTCCGGCTACCGGCATGGCGACAATTAATTCAAAATTTCCGCTCCCCGCCGCCGCCGTAACCGTGGTGTCATTGCCGATCACCCGCTGGCAAACCATCAATACACTTTCTGCGATGACCGGATTCACCTTGCCCGGCATAATTGAACTGCCCGGCTGCACTGCGGGAATTTCTATTTCTCCCAATCCGGCGCGTGGGCCGCAACTCATCCAGCGGATGTCGTTGGCAATTTTTGTCAGGCTGATGGCGATATTTTTCATCACCCCCGATGCAAACGCCACACTATCCAATGTGGACTGTGCCTGAAAATGGTTGGTTGTTTCATGCACATGAATGCCCAGCCATTCAGATAAATAGCGGCAGACTTCTGCGGCGAACTTCGGATGAGCGTTTATGCCGGTTCCCACCGCTGTACCACCCAGGGCCACTTCCGACAATTCATTTTCCGCGGTCTGCAGGCGTCGCCCGGCGCGTTGAATTTGGCCGGCAAATCCCAGAAATACCTGCCCCATGCGAATGGGCGTGGCATCCTGCAAATGCGTGCGACCGGTTTTTATCACCGCCCACGTCGCTTCTTTCTGCTGCATGAGCGCGTTTTCCAACTCTACCAGCGCCGGCCGCAGGACCCGTTTGATCTCCAACAAAGCCGCCACATGCAGCGTGGTGGGAATGGTGTCATTGCTGGATTGCCCCATATTGACATGATCGTTGGGATGCACCGGGGCTTTATCTCCGCGCTTGCCGCCCAGTAATTCATTGGCGCGGCTGGCGATGACCTCATTAACATTCATGTTCGTGCTGGTGCCCGAACCGGTCTGGTAAATATCAACCGGAAATTGATCCGCCAATTTACCCGCTGCGATATCATCAGCCGCGGTTGCAATCGCCTGGGCGATTTTGCCGTCGAGCAATCCCAATTGCTGGTTGGTCAGCGCTGCGGCTTTCTTTAATAGCGCATGGGCTTGAATAAACGTTTCCGGCATGGGACAACCGGAAATTGGAAAATTATGCATCGCACGCAGTGTCTGCACGCCATAATACGCATCCATGGGAACTTCCAGCGGCCCCATGGAATCCTTTTCAACGCGAGTTTTTGCCTTTACGGCTTCCTGTGACATCATTCAACGCTCCTTGTTCCAACGGCAACGTTCTGCCGATGTCTTAAAATTCAATCACCGCTTTGATAACGCCGGTTTCCGGTAACGTATAGTCAGCAAATTGCTGCACCACCTGATCGACACTGCAACGATGGGTAATCCAGGGCTTGGTATTAATTTGTCCGGATTCAATCATTTTTATGATTTTGGGAAAATCATCAGGCAGGGCATTGCGGCTGGAAAGCAATGTCGTTTCATGCCGATGAAATTCCGGATCATTCAGGGAAAAATCCCCAACAAACAGTCCTACATACACCAGTTTGCCGCCATGCGCCATCAACGATAAAGCACCGCTCATTGATTTGGGGTTGCCGGTCGCATCTATAACCGTAGTGGCCATATCGCCGGCGGTTAGTTTTGCCAATTCCTGCGCCGGTTCGTTCCCGGCGTGCAGGCAATCTTTGACGCCTAATTGTGTGCGGCAAAAATCCAGTCTCTGTTCACTTATGTCCATGACCATGACGCGACTTCCCGCCGCCTGCGCAAACTGAATGACTGATAAGCCAATCGGCCCGGCACCGATGACCAGCACCGTATCGGTTTTGCCAAGGTCCGCTCGAGCCACGGCGTGACAACCGATGGCCAGCGTTTCCACCAGCGCAATATCGTCATAAGATAATGCCGAGGCCTTGTGCAGCTTGCGAATCGGGACATGTAGCTGTTCACGCATGCCGCCATCAATGTGCACCCCCATAACCTTCAGATTCACACAGCAATTAGGCTTGTTCCGACGGCAGGCAACACATGTGCCGCAATTCAGGTAAGGTTCCACGGAACATCTGTCACCAACTTTTAAGGCTTTGTCATTCGGGCCAATAGCAAGAATCTCAACGCCCAACTCGTGGCCGAGAATTCTCGGATAGGTAAAAAAAGGCTGCTTGCCGCGAAATGCGTGTAAATCGGTTCCACACACGCCTACCCGGTGCACGCGCACCAAGGCGTCATCCGGCCCCGGAGCGCCGGGTTCATCCGTCAATGTCAGTTCAAATTTTCCGGGCTCACCAAGTAGCAGGGATTTCATGGTTTGATCCTTCTCGGGCCGTGCGATCTTGTATTGAATTCGGTAGCAGCCGACAAAAATTCGCATTGGTTGTGTTTAATTGTTTTCCGGGCGGCCGCTGGGCCACGACTTTCCGTTAATTGGTTTAAGAATTTCCAGTACCTCCGCCAGAAGCTGCTCATCCAGCGGCTCATCGGCCCATTGGGCATTTATGCGGATATTCTGTTCTTTGGCGGTACCCACCAGAGTGGTGGCAATATCAGCGTTGGCCAGGGAATATTGCAGCGCCAATTTGGAGATGTTGGCCCCGCGTTTTTGGCAATGCGCTACTGCCTTCGCGCACGCCGCCTGAATATCCGCCGGTGCCGGATGCCACGTCGGTGGCCCCTGGTCGCTTAATAACCCCATCGACAGCGGCGAAGCGCTGATAACCCCAACGCCTTTCTGCTTCAGCAAGGGAATCAACTGTGACAGGGACGAATCGTTAAGTGAATAGTGGCAATAAGACAGAATCACATCCACATGCGTGTGTGCCAGAACCTCACGAAATATTTTCAAGGGCAGTCCGGTAATGCCGATGTATCGGACCTTTCCGGTATCCCGCAATTTCATTAAGGCAGGAATGGTCTCATGGATGACCTGATGCAAAGAACCAAATTCAATATCATGGCACTGTATTAAATCCACATACTCCAGGCCCAAGCGGCCCAGGCTTTCATCCACACTGGCGACGACCCGTTTGGCTGAAAAATCAAAATCGCGGGCATCATTGCCGTACCGCCCGACTTTTGTGGAGAGATAATAGCGGTCACGTTTAATTGTTTTTAACGCCTTGCCCAAAAGCGTCTCCGCTTTGGTCAAACCATAAAATGGTGAGACATCAATAAGATTGATGCCGCAGTCCAGCGCGGCGTGAACAGTGGCGATGCCGTCTTCTTCCCGAACCGGCCCAAAAACCGATCCCAGTGGCGAGGCACCGAAGCTAAGGGAGGAAACCTTTAAGTCTGTTTTACCCAATAGGTTATATTTCATAACGTATATCCTGATATCGACTGCAACCCGGGCCGCACCCATACGCCCGAAACATGAAGTTTACGCCGTACACGCTGATTCATCAACAATTCAGGATGATTTGCCACAATCAGACGGATTCGGCTATAATGCGGGGCTTGAAATCCGGCGGCGTAGCTCAGTTGGTAGAGCGCGGGATTCATAAGCCCAAGGTCTCCGGTTCGAGTCCGGACGCCGCTAGTAACAGTGCCGCAGGCGCGGAATGCGGTCCGCAGAGATATTAATTCCAGCCTGATATAAAGGCTGAATGAACAGAAACGAAAGGATCCATCATGAAAGAAAAAGTCCATCCCGATTACAATTTTGTCAAAGCCCATTGTGCTTGCGGCAACACGTTTGAAACCGGTTCGGCCTCCAAACGCATCGAAGTTGATATTTGCGGCGTTTGTCATCCGTTTTATACCGGCAAACAGAAATTCGTTGATACCGCCGGACGCGTGGAACGCTTCCAGAAAAAGTACGCGAATTTTGATGTAAAAAAGGCCATGCAATCCACCAAGTAGCACAGGCTTGTCGAAAACTTGAAACGTCGTGTCCGCCGCAAGGTTGGGCGCGACGTTTTTTATTGATCCGTTCACAGCTACACCGACGGGGGGATGCCCGCATGGTGGTACGGGCTTTCCAGCCTGCTCGATCTGATCTGTGTGAGCGGTTACGTTCTTACTGATGCGGATTAATCAAATTGCCGCGCAGGCCTTTGGATTTCAGGAATTGGCGATATGTCAGACACGGTGCGCACAAAGGGTCATGAATTGGTGCTGAGAAAGCTCCACGGCATGAATGAGCGGCAGGGGGCCGTACAACGTGAACTGGAAGAAGCCGGTGCAACCACCAACTCTGCCAGACTGGTGGAATTATCACGCGAAAACGGGCGACTGGAAAAAGCACTAGCGCTATATCGCACCTATCTCAAGCTTCATGCCCAGGCCGTAGAAGCACAGCAGATTGCGGATGACGCCGCGGAAACTCAGGACTTCCGTGATCTGGCTACGGCTCAGCTCCAGGAACTGAATCAGCAATTGAATCCCTTGCTGGATCAGTTGCTCGATGAATTCCTCGCCGGCCAGCGTGGCAGTTTCGATTCCATGATGCTGGAAATTCGCGCCGGCACCGGCGGAGATGAAGCCGCTCTGTTTGCCAGGGATCTCGCGGATATGTATCGGCGATTCAGTGAAAAAAACAACTGGCGCTTTGATGTGCTGGATTTTTCCGCCACGGAACATGGAGGCTTTCGCGAATTCATCGCCAATGTCCGCGGCTCCGGCGTCGTGGAATTGCTGGCCATGGAAAGCGGAGGCCACCGTGTGCAACGTGTGCCGGAAACTGAAACGCAGGGCCGCGTTCACACCAGCGCCGCCACCGTGGCAGTCCTGCCGGAACCAGACGTATCCGCCATTGAAATAAATCCCGCGGATGTTCGCGAGGACGTTTCGCGAGCGGGCGGGCCGGGCGGGCAGAATGTTAATAAAGTCGAGTCCGCCGTGCAATTAACACATTTGCCCACCGGTATTACCGTGCGTATGCGTGATGAGCGCAGCCAACATAAAAACCGGGACAAAGCCTGGCGCATTTTACGATCCCGGGTTTTTGAATTCTTTGACCAGCAGCGTCGTGCCCAGCGTTCCGATGCACGCCGTGAAATGATCGGCAGCGGTGATCGCAATGAACGCATCCGCACCTATAACTTTCCGCAGAACCGCCTGACCGACCACCGCCTGAACCGCAACTTCCCGCTGGAGAACATCGTCGCCGGCGACATGTCCGATCTCCTGCTGGCCCTCCGTGATCTCGCCCGCGAACGCCAACTCGAATCCATGCTCGATTCTTAACTGTTCCGCCATCTTATTTGGCGGGGCTTATCGCGGTGGTTTCCATCGCGAATGTTGCGTGGACCGTATTACCGGCGAAGGCTACGGTTTTAGTCCCTGAGGCCGCCGGTACTAACGCGGCGGGGGGGTGGATCAGCGGGGGGCTGATCTGGGGCGGGGCGGACATAACCCAGTTACACAACGCCATGATAATGAGCAGTAACGCAAGAATATAGCCGGGAATGATGAATACTGTGGCAAGCATTCGGATAAGACGGGGACTTGCCAATTTCTCCCACGCTTCAGGATCCAGGGTTTTCCTGACCTTGCGGGCTTTGGGAAAAGAATCAGACCAATCCATTTTGAAGGGAATTTGCAGCATCGCTGGTACTCCTTATGTAAGCTTGTCGATGCCTGGGCCTCCGTTCTCACCTGAAATTTCGGCCGCAACATACGGTTGCCGCCACACGCAGGAATACTTAGCAGCAAATTCTGTGCCATGGATTGCGTGTCCCTCTTTTTGTATGATGCCTACAAGCTTTTGGGACTTTACGCTCATAAGCGATTGCCTCAATATTCCACGATCCATTTTGCAGTGCCGAAATAATGTTCAACTGGCGGCTGCTTTACTGCACAGTATTGAATCAACTTCGAGAAATCCTGCCCAAGAAATAGACAGGCACTTGGGGACGGCTCTTTTTTTGCCAGGATTGATTCGATGCATGAACTGAATTAGATGCCGTCGATGCGTTGTATAGCTCTGCAGTGGTGAATGCCCGCGATGCTCCCAGGTTGCTGCGGAAATAGCAATGACCTTAAAAGTTCGCAAAATAAAAGAAATACTGCCCACAGTTTCAACGTGTTTCGGTTTTCTGTGCATAAAACAGGCAGAGCGGGTTAATTCGATGCACGGAATCGCTCCGGGCTGGAAGGTAGCATTTCGATGCATCTAAGCGTATTAATGTGGCGATACTTTGAATTCCGCAGGCTTTTTTGCCCCTTTACCTACTGGCCACGGCCAGGCTCCGGCCATTGTGGCACAACAATTGCATTAATCCACGCAGTAATCGGTTGGCGTTGACGGCTTCCCGGACGGAAGCATCAAAGCCTTGAATTTCATTAAAAAGCCACGTGGGCTAGTGCGCCTGCTCACTCGCAGGATGATTTTAGTCGGTGTGCCGCAGATGCAAAGCGGCTCCGCGACGCTTGCAGAAGATGCTTTGAGCCTTACCGGCTCGTAAGGAGGTGATCTTATTTACAAGACCCTGTGCTAAGTGTTCAAAAGACAGTTCCGCACCCGTGTGTATCGGGTGAGCAAGGAGAGCTGCGACTGACAAGATCGTTCGCTAAGAGGTATTTGAGTATGGATTTGAGCAACTTTTTTACAAAAAAGCGACTGCGCTGGTGGTCGATTGTTTCGCTGCTTGCGATGTTATCACTTTACGCCGGTCCGCTGGTAGCCCAAGTAGTCGCGCCGGCACCCACGCCGGCACCGGCGGTTGCGCCGGCGGCTGCAGCCACGGCCCCCGCAGCTTCTGCCCCTGCGGCACCGAATTATGCTACGCCCACATGGTTAAGTCACGGCGATACCTGCTGGCAGTTAATTGCCGCCACTATCGTCGGTATGCAAAGCATTCCCGGCCTGGCCATATTGTATGGCGGTGTCGTGAAGAAAAAATGGGCGATTAATTCTGCGTTCATGGTGTTTTATGCGTTTGCAGCCGTGCTGATTGCATGGTTGCTTTGGGCGTATAACATGGGCTTTGGTCCGCAGTGGTTCCCATTTGTGGGCCATCCCACTCCGGTGGCCAGTATTATGGACGAATTGAATCAGGCCATTGTGCCGGGTGCTAACGCCGCGTCACCTTTTGCCACGGCCGCGTTCCCAATGTCTGCCATGGTTTACTTCCAATTTGTGTTTGCCGCTATCACCCTGATTCTGATTGCAGGTTCACTTTTTGGTCGAATGAGCTTTGTGGCCTGGATGCTGTTTGTTCCGCTGTGGCTCACGTTCTCTTACGCTGTTGGTGCATTTACCCTGTGGGGCGGGGGTTTTCTGGCGCTCAAGGGAGTTATTGATTATTCAGGTGGGTACGTCATCCACCTGGCTGCGGGCGTCAGTGCATTTACCGCCGCTGCGATTATCGGGCCGCGATTAAAGCAGGATCGCACCAACTTCAAGCCCAATAATATTCTCATGGTTCTGGCCGGTGCCGGTATGGTATGGCTGGGATGGAACGGCTTTAATGGTGGCGACCCCTATTCGGCCAATGCCGACGCCGCTGTCGCTGTTCTGAACACCAACGTCGCCACGGCCATGGCACTGCTGGTCTGGATGTTCTGTGATTATGCCCGTTATGGCAAGCCCTCGGTGCTTGGCGCTGTGAATGGTATGATCGCCGGATTGGTGGCCATCACTCCTTCCGCCGGTGTATGCAACGGATACGGTGCATTGCTGGTTGGACTGTGTGCCGGCACCATTCCCTGGTTTACCATGAATGTCCTTAGCCAGAAGATGAGTGTATTTAAGAAAGTTGATGATTGCCTGGGAGTCATCCATACCCACGGCTTTGCCGGCTTGACCGGTGGGCTGCTGGTGGGCTTGTTGGCCACGACGCAAGGCGAAAGTGCGTTTGCCTGCGTGAATACCAATGGCGGATTATTTTACGGCGGCGGCTTCCAGCAGCTTTGGCTCCAGGCTGAAGGCGCCCTATTCATCATCGTACTTAATGTTGTGGTCACCGCTGCTATCTGCTACCTGATCAGGCTGTTTATTCCGCTTCGCATGTCTGATGAAATGCTGCGAATTGGAGATCATGCCGTTCACGGTGAAGAAGCCTACGGTTTGGCTGAAGAAGATGATGCTGATGAATTAGTTCCAGCATAAGCTTGAACGAACATCAGAAATCCCCCAATTTTGGGCGGTCAAGGTGCCTACCTTGACCGCCCTTTTTTTATCAGAGCTTTTCGCAGGTTTCCGCTTTTCTCCCTGAGATGTCACGGCTTTCGGCTGCGTACGGTAGAATCTGTAAGTGCTATGACTGATCAGAACAGTGAATTATCTCCGTTGCATCTAGCCTTGTGGCTGGATCCCCGGCAACTTCCGCAGGAGGCGGGGTTTATCTATTCACTGGCCGTGGCCGCAAAGGCTGAGGGGTGCCGGATTTCCCTCATCGCACCCGCGAATGCGGATTTAAGCTTTCTGCCGAATCTGGGCGCACCGATTTTATCCCTTCCCACCCCTTCCGGACCGCGCTGGCTGAATTCCATCCGGCGACCATCCATGGCGATTATTAACCAGTTGAAAAAAACGCAGGTCGATGTGGTGCTGCAATTCGCCCCGCGCCAGGCACCCAATTCTCTGCAATTGCGTCTGGTGCAGGAATTTCCGGTGGTGCGATGGCTATGGGATGCTTCCGATTTGGCACTTGGTTCCGGGCTGACTATTGATACGGCGCAACTGATCGTACCGTCCCAGTATGCCATGGATCACTGCGGCTCCGACCGCGCCAAGGTATCTCTGATTCGCCCCGGTGTTATCGTGCACGAGCCGCCGGTCTCATCACACGGTACGCCTAATCGGCCGGCCTTCATGGTTTGCCTGGATGTCATTTCAGATTATGCGTTATTCGCGGACCTGCTTGACGCGTGCCGCCGGCTGATGGATGAAAAGGCGGATTTTTTTCTCTTTCTTTGTGATGCCGGAAAAGACGCGCATAGCGCGTGGAAACTCTCGAATGATTTAGGGTTGCTTGATCGCATCAGCTTTATTCCCTATCGCTATGATATTGATCCATTGTTGAGCCAGGCGGACATATACATCCAACTTGGTGCTGCTTCGCGATTCAACTACACCACGCTGCGGGCCATGTCACGGAGAATTCCTGTTGTCGCCAATCCGGGAGTTCATGACGAGTTCTGCATCGACGGCCAAACATGTCGTGTATTTAACCGCGGCCAACCCGAAACGCTTTCCTCCGCCCTGGCAAACATGTTGGCCCATCCTGCGGCAGGGCGCGAAATGGCGCAGCGTGCCGCCACCCATTTACAACGACATTACAGCATGAGCGACGCCGTGCAGCGCCTGATCGCCCTGTGCCGACAGGCCGCCGGCATTCCGCTGACGTTGCCCAAAGCGCCGCCGTCTATTGTATAATTTCCCTGCCGGGAGTACGTCCACCGTGCATCAGAACGGCCTCAAAGGCGGCGGGGCGATTCGTCAACGGACCGATGCGTCGCTTTAATTTTAACTGACCTGACGATATGGTAATCTACCTGACTCCTGGACTGTCCGGTAAGTCGTTGAAGACGGAGCTTCGCATGTTTTGGCAACAGGCCTTTGCACCACGGGAATCGGCGAAGAAAAGCAAAGCTCTGAAATCCGATGGCGGTATTCCGGTCGCCCTGCCTGAATCCGTGCCTTTTACCGCCACCTACGCCTCTGATCCCGACTTCATTCGTTTACGCCTGGAATTGGAAAAACTCAAACTGCTTCGCGGCTTTGATGAACTGCTGTGTCTGGAGGGACTTCGGGGGGTGGATCAACTGCCGCATCAGATTGAAACCGTGCGCAAGGTGTTGCGGTATTTTCATGGGCGCGTGCTGCTGGCGGATGAAGTGGGGCTGGGAAAAACCATCGAGGCCGCTTTGTTGCTGCGGGAATATGTGCTCCGGGGAATGATTAAACGCATTCTTATTCTGGTACCCTCGCCGCTGACGGGACAGTGGCGGGATGAGTTGTCCGGTAAATTTGATCTGGATTTTGACCTTGCCGCTTCCGGCTGGAATCGCGATCATTGGACCCAGCGCCAGCGGGTTATCGCGTCCATTTCCCTGGCGAAAAGTCGGCGGCATTTTGATCTCTGCTCGGCTGATCCCTGGGATCTGGTGGTCGTGGATGAAGCCCATCATTGTAAAAACCGCACCACGCGAAACTGGCAACTGGTCAATGCGCTGAAACGTCGGCATATTTTCCTGCTCACCGCCACGCCGGTGCAGAATAACCTCATTGAACTGTACAACCTGCTGACCCTATTGGAACCGGGGCATCTGAAAACCGAATCCGATTTCAAAAAGAATTTTGTCACGCGCGGTAATCCACGCGATCCGCGCAACCGCCGGGTTCTGCGGGATTTGCTTTCCCAGGTGATGGTCCGCAATACCCGCAGCCTCGTGAATATTCAGTTGCCGCGCCGCTATGCCCAGACCTTTGCAATCGAGGCCGGCGCGGAAGAGGCACAACTCTACCGCCATCTGGATTCTTATTTGCGCTGGCGCTGCCAGCCGCTGCATGCCCAGCCTGGCCGAGAGGAAGACAATAACTCAGGCGACGCCGAGCAGGCCATTGAAGAATCATCCGTGCTGGCGAGCATTTCCGAAGGCGTCGTGCAAAGTTCCGCCGCGCACGAGCGTGCGGACAGATTCTTACCCGGGGCCGGGGCGGGCAAATGGGCGACCCTGGAAGAACTTTGGCGGTATCCTCCGGACGATCTTCCGCTGCTGAACCGGTTGCAGATTAACGCCGTTCTCATGGCCGCCGGCAGTCATCCACTGGCTTTGCGTCCGGCATTGGAGCGTCTGGGCGTGCAGGATCCGCGGGTTGCACCATTGCTGCAACTGGCACGGGATCTGACTCAATCAGCCAAGGAAACCAAGCTGCTTGAACTGCTGAAGAAAAACCAAACGGATAAAACACTGGTGTTCGCGAATTTCCGCGCGACGCTTGATTGTCTGGCCGGATTGCTGGAGCGCCACGGGATACGCTTCGTACTTTTCACCGGCAGCCAAAGCCAGTTGGAAAAGGAAATGGCCATTGATCAATTCCGGCATGACGTGCCGGTGATGCTCTGCTCTGATTCCGGGGGAGAAGGCTTTAATCTGCAGTTCTGCAATACGCTCATTAACTTTGATCTGCCGTGGAACCCCATGCGCATTGAGCAGCGTATCGGGCGGGTGCACCGCATCGGGCAGACGCGCGACGTTTTTGTTTTCAATTTATGCACGCGCGGTTCGCTGGAGGAAAAAATACTGGCTGTGCTCAACGACAAATTGCGGATGTTTGAACTGGTGGTCGGAGAAATCGGTTCCATTCTCGGCAACACGGAAAATGGGGAGGATTTTGAGTCGCTGGTGCTGAATCTATGGATCAAATCCGCCGGTCCCGCCGAACTGGATACAGCCTTTGATGATCTTGGGGACACTTTGGTGCAGGCCCAGGGTGACTATCTCAAAACCAAGGAACTGGACGAAGCACTATTCGGGGAGGATTTTGCTTGAGCCAGGCCATGGATCAGCGTCTGAAAACATTCGCCGTGTCGTTGTTGGAGCGCAACGGCGGACTTGTGGAATGGCCGGCGTATCTTAAAAGCGGTTTTGCCGTTCTGCCTTCCGGGACCGCGCAACTTCTGGAATGCCCGGAAAATACGGAAATCACCGCGGAATCCGTCAATTCCGGCCTGACGATTAATCTTGCCTCGATGTTTTTGCAGCGTACAGAGCGTCTGTTTCCCCCTGACGCTTCGGCCATCTGCCTGAAAATTGATGCCCTGTATCTGAAAAAATCCGCGATGGATGAACCGGTCGCACGGGCCTTCGCGTTTCCCAATACGCGGGTAAAAGTCATCGGTGCTTCGGCGGATCGCGTGGAGTATCAGTTCTGGCATTTTGCCGCCGCCATTGAATCGGACGAGAAATGGGAGGACGTAATCAGCCTCGCAAGAAACAGCCGCACCGGGGCCATGTTGGACCTGCCTGATCCCTTAACGAATTATGACGCGCATCCCACGCGCCCCGATGAGACGACGCCGGATATGACGCGTGTTATGGCCCAGGCCGCCGCTGCGGCCGCCAGGCGTTCGCAGGCGTTCGTCCAGCGCCTGGAAGAGCGGATGGATCGGGACATGAAGCGGCTCAAAAGTTATTATCATGCACTGGTGGATGACGCGGCGGATCATAAAATCCGCGGGGCGGCAGACATGGAAAAGTTAGATGCCCGTACCCGTGCGGTTGAACTGGAACTTGAGCGGAAGACCGATGAATTGCGCGATCGCTATACGCTGCGGCCCGTCCTGCGTCCCGTGGCACTGGTCAGGCTTGATGCCCCGGCTCTGAGAGTGGAACTCAACGTCCAGCGCCGCAACGCGGAAAAGCGAATCGGCGTTTACTGGAACGCGGTAACCAAAGCACTTGAACCGCTGGCCTGTTCAAAGTGCGCCGCCGACAGTTTCACAGTTTATTTTGATGACCAACTCCAGACACTTTGTGCCCAATGCGCCAAGGCGTGACCGCACGGCCCGGGAAGCGCCGACAAAGCCGGTAAAGGTTTGCTCGAAATACGCGCGGGCCGGCCGGCGGATAAGCTGCGCCGTGCCGGAGTCACAAAACCGCGTTGGTAAGAGATGCGGCCTTGGCAAATGGCGCTATTAAATCTATCATCACGATATTGGCGGATTTCCGCTCGTGAAGGAATTGCTTTTGATGAACGTAAAATCTTCGACCGCGGCAGCATTGCATCGGGATCCCCGCGGCATTGCCGTGCTTGGCAGCACCGGCTCGATTGGTACCAATACTCTTAATGTCATGGCTCATCTGGCTACGCAAGGCCAGCCCTTTGAGGTTATCGGACTTGCCGCTGCATCTAATTGGCAGAAGCTCTCGCAGCAGGCGTTGGCGTTTAAGCCAAAAGTTGTGATTTTAAGCCAACCGGCATCGACCGGAGATTTATCCGAACTTAAAGCGGCTTTGGCCCATACGGATATTCAAGTACTGACCGGCGATGCGGCGGTGTCGCAGTTAGCCCGGCGGGATGATGTGGCCGTGGTGGCGGCTTCGGTGGTAGGGGCGGCAGGGTTGGCACCTGTGCTGGCGGCAGCCGAGGCCGGCAAATGGATTGCTCTATCGAATAAAGAGGCTCTGGTGGTGGCCGGTTGTCTGGTTATGCCGCTGGCGGAGAAATACGGGGCTACAATACTACCGGTGGATTCCGAACATTCCGCCATATTTCAATCTCTTCGTTCCGGCGAAGCGCGGGAGATTGATCGCATCATTCTTACGGCCAGCGGCGGTCCATTCCGCAGTTGGCCCGCTGAAAAGATGCAAACAGCCACGGTCGATGAGGCGTTAAATCATCCCAATTGGCGGATGGGCCCCAAGATAACCATTGATTCCGCCACAATGATGAATAAGGCGCTGGAAATTGTTGAAGCGCACTGGCTTTTTAATCTGCCGGCGGAAAGAATTGATGTGCTGGTGCATCCACAGTCGATCATTCACAGTATGATTGAATTTGTGGATGGCAGCATCATCGCACAACTTGGAACACCCGATATGCGAACAGCCATCCAATATGCCCTTACGCACCCCCAACGCCATCAGGGGTGCAGTTCCCGGCTGGATTGGACCAAAATTAAAGAGATGACCTTTGAACAGCCGGACGGCCGATTTCCGGCATTGGAAATCGGCTATGAAGTGATTCGTCACGGTGGAACCAGCGGCGCTGTGGCCAACGCTGCCAATGAAGCGGCTAATGCTCTGTTCCGTGACGGAAAAATTCAGTTCGGTAAAATTATTGACATAACATCCGGCATATTGAAGAAACATCTTGCTAACGGTTTTGTGGCCCGGCCCCAGCTTGCCGATTTATTGGCGGCGGACGCCTGGGCACGTGCGGAGGCGGCTCTATGACAACCCGACAGATTCAACTCACAACTCACAGATTGCGGCGAAACCTCAGGCGCGGCCGCGTGATGCTGTTTTCAATCGGCCTGCCGCTGGTCCTGGCCTATTCCCTGGCCACGGCAGCCGGAAGTGTGTGGAAATCACTTCTCGTGCTGGTGGGCTTTGGGTCCGTTATTTTCTTTCATGAACTGGGGCACTTTCTCGCGGCCAAGAGCTTTGGCGTTCGCTGTGATGTTTTTGCTGTGGGCATTGGTCCGCGGTTGTGCGGCTGGCGAAAAGGAGCGGGGTTTTCATTTGGAGAAGTCGAAATCGGGCCGGCTAAAACTGATGCCCCGACTGCCTCTGTGGACACGGCTGATCTGGTAAAAAGGCCGGTGCTGGGAGAAACGGATTATCGTCTGGCGTGGCTGCCCTTCGGCGGATATGTACGCATGCTGGGGCAGGATGACATGGATCCGGCCAAGGTCAGCGAAGACCCCGCATCCTTTGGTAAAAAACCCATCTGGCAGCGCATGGTTATTATCTCCGCCGGCGTAACAATGAATATTCTTTTTGCCATTGTTGTATTTGCCATCGTTTTTCGTCTGGGTATAGAGGTGCAGCCTGCGATTATTGGCTCTGTGGCGTACAACAGCCCGGCTCAAAAGGCCGGTTTGCATGTCGGGGATGATGTTGTTTCCATTAACCATCGCAAACCGCGTGGCTTTCTGGAGTTCCCTGATTTACAAATGGCGGCGGCGCTGGGCGGGCGCGGGCAGGTCATTAACCTGCAATATTATCCCAACGGCAGCAAGCAGTTGCGTGATGTTGAGCTTCGGGCCGTCATCCCTCCGGGCGGCGGCTTACTTGGGATCGGCGTGGCTTCCGCGCCGTCGCTAAATATCCCGCCCATGTCCAAGTCGAATTATCAAAAGCTTGTCAAGCTTGATCCCAATCAGGCGGCATTCAGGCCGGGCTGCCGGATCGTGACTTGCGACGGCGTTGCGGTGCGCGATTGGGGCCAGCTTTATGCGGTGATGCAGGCTTCTAATGGCCGCGTCATGCACTTTACGTTGCGGTCCAGGCACGGGAAAATATATCACAGTACAGGCAGTGCAACGCTGTTTCCCCGCAGTTGGGTTACTTCCATGCCGCCGATTCTGGGGATGTATCCCCGTATTATTTTGGACGCCGTGGAGGCGGGAAGCGCCGGAGCCAAGGCCGGCCTGCGCGCCGGCGATGTCATTTTACGAATCGGATCGCTGACCAATCCGGATATTGCTTCGTTCCGGAAGAGCATTGAAGAAAACGCGGGACAAAAAATAGCCGTGGAAGTGTTGCGCGGCAAAAAACAGATCACGGTCAATTGCACACCGCAAAGCCAGTCCGGCAAAGGATTTCTGGGCGTGGCCATGGGACTGGATTTTGCTTCGCCCGTCATCGGCAGTGTGTCGCATCGGATGGCGGCTCTGGGGGTAAGCCCCGGATCGACGTTATCCGCGATCGGGCCGCAGGGAATGGCCTTGACGAAATTGCAAAGGGTTAAAAATTGGTATGACCTGTTTGCTCTGGCCAAAAAATTCAATGGACAGACGATCCAGATAACTTTTGCCGGAAAAACCACCCCGGTGACCTTGCCTTTGGGCGGCAGACTGATGAACTTTCTGCGGCAATATCATTACCGCGTCGGCTTAGCCCTGCTGCCGGCCCTGCGCGTGCAGAAAAGCCACAGCTTGTATGGTGCTGTGGCCATGGGAGTAAATCACACCTGGAACTGGATTTTGCGCACGTATTCCACATTGCGCGGATTGGGTTCCGGTACGGTTCCGGCGCATGAACTGCATGGTGTGGTGGGCATTGTGCCGATCTTGTATGAATCTGAAAGCATGGGCAATACGACGCTGCTTTATTTTCTGGGATTAATTTCCGTCAATTTGGCGGTTATCAATTTCCTGCCTCTGCCGGTCCTGGATGGAGGTTTGTTTGTGATGCTGCTAA
Source organism: Planctomycetota bacterium (assembly GCA_021798635.1). The sequence continues at coordinate 22,474 of JAJZGH010000039.1, forward strand.
TTGAAAAAATCCGGGGACGGCCTCTGTCGGTGAAGGTTCAAACGGCGATTCAACTTGTGGGCATCACACTCATTGCGGGTATATTTTTATATGTGACCATCTTTAATGACCTGCCGAGCTTCTTTGGGCATTGATGTTGCCTTTTTTCGGCACGCGGCTCCAGAGTTTCCGCACTGGGAAATTGCAACAGGCAATGGGCATGAAAATTCGGAGCCTGATAGGCAGTTTCCCGTGAACACAAAGGCGATTATGCTATCGGCATGAAGCAACGAAACGTTATAACCCTGGCTCTTTTAGTCGCAACGCTGGCTTTGGCCGGATGCAAATCATTTGGGCCTATGCGCATCAAACCCGTTGGCTCCAGCAGTGGTGCGGCCCTACGTCCGGACTTTACCAGCGGATATTTCCGCTTCAGCCGTAATCAGGCCTACCATTTTATTCTTTTTGCCACGACCCGAACTCCGCATGGCGGCACAGTGCGGCAGGTTATGATTCTGCGGGTGTTCTGGACACCGGTGCCGGGCGTAACTCCCATTGTCCGCACAGCGATTAATGCCACGATACGCTATGTGATTTTTACACCACATGGATGCGGCATGTATCAGGGTGCCGGCTTTGTCCGCCTGCATAACAGTCCGCACGCCCGGGAAATGCACGCCTCCCTGGTACAAGGCGATTTACGCCTGACCGGTGCCAGTGGAAATTTTGTCGACGCCATAGGGCCATCCCGCATAACCGGCGATTTTTCCGCCCTTCGCTCAGCGGAAAGAACCCTGACTCTGACTCTGCGCACCAAGCGCCGGTTCTTCACCGCCACACTTTCCAATGGCCGCTGACGTACCGTTGCAGGAGAATTCAGATGCTCATTGGTGTACCCAAAGAAATTAAAAGTGATGAATATCGTGTGGCCGTCATACCGGCTGAAGTGGAATTCCTCACGCGCCACGGCCATCGCGTGATGGTGCAGGCGCAGGCCGGCATGGGCAGCGGGATTGAAGATTCGCAGTATCGTGA
>JAJZGH010000280.1 GCA_021798635.1 Planctomycetota bacterium
ATGCCGGCGGCCTTCCAGTTAAGTTCCGACGCCAGAAACAAATTGATCCACAAGGTTTTATCGTTATGGTAATACACGCCCCGCGCATATTTGGCGTGATTTTCCATGCCGGTGCTCATGCAGCACCAGCAGGAATCCCACGGCGTGTTGAATGTTTTGAAATGGCCGGGACGCATGGACATGTAATAGGTCATCATGCCGGTGGCAGGATCCTGCGAGCCTAAAATATGATTCACCAAAGCTCGCTCAAAATAATCTGCGGCTTCCATGGTCGTGTTCCAGCAGAAATAATGGCCCGTGAGTTTCAGCATGTTGTAGGTGCAACACGTTTCCGCGGTGCCTACACTGAGCTGCTGCCAGGCATCGCCCAATGGGAAAAAGTATTCGCGATTGCTGTTTCCGCCAAAGACATAACTGCGTTTACGCACCACCGTTTCCCAGAAAAATTCCGCACCCGTGCGATAGCGCTGCTGACCGGTTAGCTCATACTGCCGCGCAATGCCGATGACGCGGGGAATATACTGATTAGAATGGCAGCCCGTGAGAATATCCTGGTGGTGCATCAGTGGATCCAACTGGGATTTCTCATTGAAAGCCTCTGCAATTTTCAGATATTTGCGATTTCCCGTGATGCTGTACACATCCGCCAGCACCTCATTCATTCCGCCCTGCTCACTGATCAGCATGATCTGCATTTGTGCTTCAGTAAGTGTGCGGGGAAATTGGGCGCACCAGTCCGCCAGACCGATGAGAATTTCTTTGGCCTGCGGCCGCCCGGTATAAAGCAATGTATCGCGCAGGCCGGCCATGATCTTATGAATGGAATACCACGGCGACCACATGCCATTGAGCGAAAATGTAAACAACGCCTTGGGATTGCCCACATTGATATCGCCCGCCAAAGCCTTTTTGAAAGCCGCAACGCTGGCCGGCAGCCCCGCGCAATAGCCCTTAAATTGCGGGTCCTTACGTCCGTTGGCTTCCTGGCACTTCGCCAGACGCGGCAGGATATAATCAATTTTTTCCAACAGGCGATCATCATGCGTGTGGGAATACATCATCGCACATGCCGAAAGGTAATGTCCGCAAATGGTGCCCGCTTGCCCTGCGCTATCCCATCCCCCTAAATTTGGAGCTTTGGTAGGAATTCCGGCAACTTTTTGAAATGAGGCCAGCAGGCGGTTGCAATTATAGGCCAACAGATAATTCAAATCGCGGGTCATGTTCTCATGAAAAGGCCCGGACAGAATTTTCACGTCAGCTAAATCAAAATCATACGCTTTCATCGCGCCTGTACTCGGCGCAGCGTATCCGCTTTGCCGCCCCTGCGGAATCGTCGCCCGTGTCGCCCGGCGCGAAAGCAACATCGCCGAACCCGCCGCAGCGCCAGTAATAAGTTGTCTGCGAGACAAACCGTTCATTGTCGTTTCTCCTGAGGGACTGTAAATTATTTTCTTATTGTAACAAAAGCATCATCTATTACTAGGCTCCCCGCGACCCGATGGTTGGCGGGAGTTGTATTTCGCTCGATTGCGCTGCCTTTGTGCTCCGGTACCTTCCGCGGTCCTGGCAGCCGACACCTGCAACCCAAGCATCGCACAGCCCGGTTAAGCCCAGTTAAATCGATTACCGGTATGCAATGAAAAACAACCGCCGAAACGGAAATAGTACGCGTCCGTCAGATTGCTTTGGGTAACTGGCAGTGATCAGACCCTGATACGCTGCAATAAAAGTTTCCCGATCTGGCGCGGTCAGAATATCCAAATATGGCCGCAGCCCGGTGCCGATATACCACTGTAGAATATCTTCCGGGCCATTGAGTATATGGATATATTCACTCGTCCATATATCCAGCTTTTGTGAAACGCTCTGCAACACGCCATAATAGAAATCCGGCCCATGGCAATGCCACTGTCGAACTTCAGAAGGAAATTTATCACGCCACAGACTGCCGGCCGCCAGCTCACGCATCGCGCGGTGGGCCGGCGCTGTGTGATAATTCGCCGGCATCTGAACGGCCAAGGCGCCGCCGGGATTCAGCCTCCGCATAAGTTCCGGCAGCAACTGCGCATGATCGCCCACCCATTGCAGAGCCGCATTTGAAAAAATCAGATCGACGGGCTTCTTCGCCTTCCATCTGGAGATATCCGCTTCAATCCATTGTTGCCCCGGGTATGCCCCACGGGCTGAAACAATCATATCGGCCGAACTATCCACCCCGCAGATTTCCGCCTCAGGCCACCGCTCCGCCAATGCCGCCGTGCTATTGCCCGGCCCGCACCCCAAATCTACAATCCTCCCCGGCATCTCTAGCGCAATGCGCCCAATAAGATCCCTGCACGGCCGCGATCTTTCCTCCGCGAACTTCAGATACTGTTTGGGGTTCCAAGTAACCATAAAAGCACGCTAACGCAAGCATCCGCAACGGTCAAGCAATTGCCATCGCGAAGGATTGTACCGAAGTCGAATTGCCAACTCATCACCGAAATTGAACTGGCACAGCCAAGTCTGCTCTGCGGTGTACCAGGTGCAGCCGATGGGTTGCGTATGCCGGCAATGGAACGGGCTTTTCTGACCGCCGTGTGGCCGAGCTGGCAGATAACCCACGTGGCTGGCCAAGGGATTGGCGGAGGGAGTGGGGGCGCGTGGACGGATCCCGACGCGTCACGGGGCAAGGCCAATATTCGTGGCTCACTCATAGCCCCGTTTAAGGGCACTCGCATCGTTGGGGCCAGCGCACACCAACGCGGCACCTTGCCCCTCGGCCGTCCAACCGCTGGTGGAGGCGTGCGGCTGCGGTTGCGCGTGTGCTCCCGTTTGTGCAGCCGGTGGCTTCGGCCCCGCCACGAATACATCGTCGCGGGCGACCCGCGGGCGCGCCGGAACGGCGGAACGGATTTCATATTCAGCGAACTGGTTATTGTTTGCCATTTATTATCCTCAGTAGAAGACCATTAAAGATTAACCCCTGCAAACACCAGCAGCAGCAAAACTCCGACTGCCAGCGTCGCAAGTGCGGTAATATTCAGGCATTTGATTCGGCGCTCCCATCGCCGAACCGAAGGTTCTTCGGTGTATGTGCGCCGGTAGTCTGCGGAATTTTTCTCGATGCTCCTATCGGCGGTTTCAATTGCCTCCTCATTTGCCAGATAGGTCAGATGGAAGTTCAATAGAACGGAGCCAGCGGAACATGCCAAGCATACCCACGAGGCGACAAGGATAAAAACCCAGCTTGGTTTGGCTCCGAGCTTGGCCAGAATGCTGATCGATAGGGCCACAGCACCACCCGCCCCCGCCAACGTATACTTGTCGAAGAGGGCGGCGGAACTCCGCCTTGCGGCCTCGAGATCCCCACGGTGTTGCTCGTACGCCCTGAAACTATCGGCGCTCGCCCCTACCTTTTGCGAATTCACAGCAGCAGGGGATGCCGTTGGACCGACCGGGGTTTTCTCATCTTCTTTTTCCATATCGAAATGGTAACATGGATTAGGCTGAATCCAAATAGAGCCGCCTCCTCATGAGCCGCCGCCACAATCCGAACGGCCACTGGCCAGCAGGGCCGCATCGAGCTTACAATCCCCCTTGTTCGACATTGTACGGGAGTTACTCAATGGCCAAACGCACCGGCTCCAAAACAGCAGCACCGCAAACCGCGATGTCTGATTACCGCCATGCCGCCAAACGCAAAAATAATCCGCCCGCCAAAATCGCCGCCGAAGGCGTGGTGCCCGCGATTCCCAAAGCCCAATACGCGTATAACCCACATTTGCCGCCGGTATTGCGTTCACCACCGGCAGGCAGGCACAAACGCGCGGCCGTAAAAGTCATCGATCCCTGCGGCAATGAGGTCATGAAGGTGGAGATGCTGGGATAGGGGCCGGTAGCATCGCGGTATAAGGCAAAAATGGAATCTGTATGGAACTGAAAACGCTCGAAGAACTGCTGGAAATATTACGCTACGGAGGTGAAACCACTTCTGTAGAAGCGAAACGCGCCGAAAAAATATCCGAGTCAGTATTGGAGACCGTTAGCGCCTTCTCCAACGAACCGGGGCTTGGCGGGGGATATTTATTGCTGGGGGTCGAAAATAAAGGAAGCACGGAATGTGCTGATTATCGCATTAGTGGACTGACCGACGCTGAAAAATTGGAATCCGACTTGGCGAGCCAGTGTCGCAACGAAATGAGTAGCTCCGTCCGACCACGTATCCACCGTGTGAGGCACGGAGACCTATCCGTCATTATCGCGTATATCCCGGAAGCCGATCTGGCCAATAAGCCAGTATATATAAAAAAAAGGGGAATTCAGCATGGATCCTTTCGCCGTATCGGTCCCACCGACCAACGGTGCACAGAGGATGATTTGTCCGTGCTTTTTCAAGGCCGTGACGCCTCCCCCGCAGACAGAAGCCCTATCCCGGGTACATCCGGTTCCGACATCGACCCCCGTGCGCTCGAGGAGTACCGCCGATTAAAGAAGAATACTCAGTACGCCAGTGAACTCCTGGCTCTTTCAGATGAGCAGTTGTTGCAGTGCCTCAACGCAACGGTCGAATACGAAGGTCGCGTGGCGCTGACCCTGGCCGGATTGGTGCTCTTCGGTAAATTCACCGCAATCCGGCAGCATCTTCCAATGATGAGGCTCGACTACATTCAGGTGACGGGGAGAGATTGGGTCGCCGATCCTGCCGCCCGGCATGAGACTGTTGAAAAGATAGGCCCGCTGTTCCTGGTTATCCCGGAGTTGATCGACCGTGTTCTCGAAAATGTGCCCCGAACGTTCACACTGCGCGAGGACCAGGTGCACAGGGAGGACGCACCGCTTATACCAAAGTACGCCCTGCGTGAGGCGATTGTGAACGCCGCCATGCACCGGAGCTACAAGAAGCATGGGCCAACGCAGATTATCCGTTTTGCAAACCGGATTGAGATTATAAATCCGGGATGCTCGATCGTGCGCGAAGAGCAATGGGGACAACAAGGGTCGTCCCTGACGCGCAACCCTACTATCGCGGCCGTGCTCCACGACGTTGGTCTTGCGGAAAATAAGGGAACCGGGATCGCTGCGATGCGCAAGGCCATGCAGCGCAGTCATCTCTCACCGCCGCTGTTTGAATCCGACCGTCAAAAGGACATTTTTGTTGCGCGTTTTTTTCTTCATCAACTGCTGGATGAACACGCATGGCGATGGCTATCAGCGTTTACAAAATTCAAGCTAACGGACGACGATGCCTCTGCCCTGTGCGTTGCCCGACAGCTCGGTTGGGTCAACAACTGGCTGTATCGTGAACTTACCGGTGTTGACACGCTTACGGCCAGCGGCCGTTTAGCCAGATTGCGGGACCTCGGCCTCGTGGAGAAGCAGGGGAAAGGCTATAACACGGTCTATAAACTCTCAGTCTTGGCTGACAGCGCACCACGCATTGCTGATCGGGAAACCAAATCGGAAGACGAAGCCTCCGCTCGATTAACTGGCCGAGACATTATGAACGTAGAATCTGAATCGTTGAACCCCCTAAATAAGAGGCAAATGGAGAGCGTAACCCTACCTGATAAGACATACCCAGGGGGCGTGAACCCCTCTGATAAGGCCCAATCGGGGGGGTGGAACCCCTCTGATAAGGCGCAATTTGGTGAATCGGAAAACATTCCTGCGCACCTCAGGGCTATGGTAGACTCGCTGGGAAGCCGGGCGACGACGGGAACTGTTGAAGCCGCTATTGTAGCGTTCTGCCAGT
>JAJZGH010000040.1 GCA_021798635.1 Planctomycetota bacterium
ACCCCCATCGCCCAACCCACCGCCCGCGGCATCGTGATTGACCACGTGCCGGGGCGCTAAAACGCACAGGCCTATCAGCCTCTCCGCTCCGCGCAACATTGCATGGAGACTCCACAAAGCCGCCGGCGCTGCCGGCGGTGGAACGCCCCATAAAAGCCACCCGTCGCCCCTGGAGTCTGTCCGAGTAATGGCCGGAGTTGCGATGGCGGAACATCACGTCATTAAGCACCGTGGTGATAACCCGGTGGTTGGTTGGCGGCACTGGATCAACCACCGGATTATCATCCGGTGCTATACAGGTACCGATGGCGGCGCGCCTTAACACGATGGTGCGCCGAGAGGCCGCGATGCAATTGGAGGCCCAAACACGGTAATGATCCACCGACACGTGGCCGATGGGATGCGTCCGTTCTCCTAATTTACGTTGCATGGCCCCGGATTTTTCCCGTCGTCATGTCCCGGGGTGCAAAGGTAAGGATCAGAGAAATGTCCAGAATTGCATCGCGTTCGAGCACTTTGTCGACAATTTTCCACGCCTCATCCTGCCGCTTCATTTGTGGCATTTTATCAAACTTCCTGGATTTGACCGCAAAACGGTAACGACCGGGCATGCCGGCCAGCTCGAATTCGGCCAGCCCGTCAAATTTCTTTTCGAGAGCTTTTTTAAGAGATTGTGCTTGAGTCTTTGTCATTTCAGCAACTCCTTCAGTGCGCCAACTTTGTTAAGCATAACCGACGCATCGCTCATTTCCATACTGTATGGAGAGTACCTTGCCTGAATCGTCCACGTTTGTCATACTATGGCGAGGGCAGGGCGAATCCCGTAGAATGACAGTGATATGAAACCGCCGAAATACACAAGAATGGCCAAGCATAGAGCCATCGGCCCTGCTCCGGCGGGTATTCATATCGCTGCGGTCGGTGCTCAAGTTCGTTATGTGGGTAGTCTGTATCATAAGGATGTGCCGAGCTTTGCCGGCAATCCACCGCAGCCGCGCCCGGATGCTAGTATCTGTCCCAAGGCCTTGTCGCGTCAACAGCCTACCATTCAGAAATGGCTGACTGACGCGGTAGCAAGAGGGCACTTCAGCGCGTCCTGGGAGAACGGCTTTCCGCGCTATGTATGGCACCGTGAAGCTGGAGTGGTTTTCGAGGGCCGCCATATTGCACAAGGGCAGTACAAAGGTTACCCGCTGGATTCCGACGAACGAGTGCGAGGGTTGCCGTGAGTGAATTCGACATACAATATACGTGGCTGGATTTTGGGTGTAATGATGCGCCGGAAATTAATGGAACATTTGCGGATTTTACTTTAGCGTCCGGCAACCAGATTATCACCAAAGTTCTGGACAAACGCGCCCGCACCACGCGCGATTATATCCGAGTGCCGCTGTACCCATTGGCGGAATGGCTGGTTGCGAATTGGTGGTGTCTGTTTAACGAAGTACACGCGCCTGGCAAAACGGGTACAGTTGACGGCGTAGATACGCGTCATTGCTTATATTCCGCGCAGGAAGGGTTTCCCCTTCCCAGACTGCGCATTTATCCCGAAGGTGATAAACTGAATTTAACCTGGGCATCATTCCAAAGTGAGCATCAGAATATTGAGTTTATAAGCACTGGGGAGCAGCGGGTTACGACGGAGTTATTCCGTGCCAAAGCGGCCGAGCTTATTGAGGCCGTTTTGGGCCGATTGGAATCGTTAAAAATTTCCGCCGGCACCCTGACGAAAAACTGGGAGGCCATAATAAATGCGGACCGGGAAGAGGCCGAATTCTGCCGCGCGGCGGCATGGCTCGGACTCGATCCCTACGCGCTTCCCGCAGACGCCGCTGAAACAATTATGAAGGTATGGACAGCAATTCCCCAAGGCCTTCGTGCGGATACGTTTTGTGCATCCACCATTGAACGACTTCCGGAGGTGCAGCGATGGCTTGCAAGCGGACTGGACGCCCTTGGAACGTCCATCTTGGGTCAGCATCCGTTCAAAGGTTTATACGATGTACCACAGGTCGCGGAGACCGCTGCGCCTTGGGAGCAAGGGTACGCCTTGGCAAGACATGCGCGCGCGCAGCTAAATCTGGATGAGCAACGCGCCCCGGATGTGTTTCAATTCACTTCGCCAGTCGCCGCCGCACCGACACCGATGCCGAGCATAGAAGGCCTTGTCGGCCTGGACCAACGAGTTATCCGGTGTTTTGCCTTCAAAAGGCGACCAGAATCATTTCGATTTTTGATTGCACGTTCGTTGATGAGCCTATTTTATGGCGGGGATCGTTCGCTTTATCTTCTTACCTCCGCCATAACAGAACGCCAGCAGAGGGAGCGGTCCTTCGCCGCCGAGTTTCTAATTCCCGCCCATGTAATTGAGTCTCGAATTACCTCCAACGAAGTCACGGCTGAGGAAATCTCCGACATTGCCGCGGATTTTGAAGTCTCCCCCTTTGTCGTGAAATACCAGATCACCAATCACCGCATTGCCCACGTGGCCGAGACGTGACAGTTCATACATGCGTGCGTTATCTTTCCAGAAGTGCCATTGACCAACCGACAGTCTCCCCGTCATGCCAATGGCGGCAGGTAGTTTTTGGCTATCGCGTTGAATTCCAGGACTTGGTTTTCGATCCAGGGTTTGTCGCGGGCTAATTCTGTGGCCATGGTCTGGGCGACGTGGGGTGCTGCTGCGATTGCGGCGCGGGCGTCGAGAAACAGCAGGCGCGTGCGGCGGGCCAGGATATCGTCGATCGTGCGAGCCATTTCGTGGCGGATAAAATCGACGATTTCCTCCGTGGTGATCGCGGACGGCCCTGTTGCAAGATCGCCTTCCGTAAGGCTCATAGAGCCAGCCCCAAGCCTGGCACCGCCGGCTTCTGCAGCGCTGGAAATTGGGGAACCGGATATTTTCAAGGTGCGTGTAATACATTCACGCACCGGCAAACCGTTGAGGCCGCAGGCATGATCGACCGCATCTTCCGCCATGCGCCGATAGGTTGTCCATTTTCCGCCGGCGATGGTCAACAGGCCGCTGCTGCTGATCTCAATGGTATGATCACGGGACAGTGCGGCGGTAGCGGTATTCTGCGGCGCTTTCACCAGCGGGCGAATCCCCGCGAACATGCTGACAATGTCCGCACGGTTGGGCGGACGAGCCAGATACTGCCCGGCGGTTTCAAGAATAAAATCAATTTCCGTATTTTGCGGTACGGGTTCCAGGGCCACGCTTTCCAGTGCGGTGTCGGTTGTGCCCAAGAGGGTGCGATTGTGCCATGGGACGGCAAACAACACTCGCCCATCGCTGGTGTGCGGCACCATGATGGCGGTATTGCCGGAAAGAAACGTTTTCTCCAGCACCAGATGCACCCCCTGGCTGGGCGCAATAATGGCCGGTGCGCCGGGGTTGTCCATGTGCCGCAGTTGATCGCTGAAGGCTCCGGTTGCGTTGATGATACATCGTGCCGTGACGGTATGGGATTGCCCCGTTTCGCAGTCGGTAAATCGCAGCGCGTTTAGATGTCCTGTGGCATCATGCAGCAGATGTGTCACGGGGGCATAATTCAAAAGTGCTGCGCCAAGCCGTGTTGCGGTGGCGGCTAACTCTATCAGCAGCCGCGCATCATCAAATTGTCCGTCATGATACAGCACGCCGCCCCGCAGGCCGTCGGTTTTCAGCGTGGGAATATACCGCAACACTTCTTCGCGGCTGAGATGCCGGGATTTTCCAAATCCATATTTCCCGGCCAGCATGTCATAGGCTTTTAAGCCGGTACCGTAAAACGGAGCTTCCCACCACTGATAATTCGGCACGACAAAAGCCAGATCATGGACCAGATGCGGAGCGTTATTTCTAAGAATTCCACGTTCATGCAGGGCTTCTGTGACCAGAGCAATATTGCCCTGCTGCAAATAACGCACACCCCCATGCACCAGTTTGGTAGACCGACTGCTGGTGGCTTTGCCAAAATCGCTTTGTTCCAGCAGACACACCGCGTATCCGCGGGCCGCCGCATCAACCGCAATGCCCACCCCCGTGGCTCCGCCGCCAATGACCGCAATGTCCCAGGGTTCACGCCGGTCAATCATTTGATGTAAAGATATATTTCTATTCATTGATGTATTTCACCGCGCGTTAATGAAGCACGTCGCCATGCTCTTCCCAGTCCTGAGATCGTGCGACCGCCTTCTTCCACCGCTGCCGGCGGACATTTACTTCGTCACGGCTCATCCGCGGTTCAAAAACGCGGTCCACAACCCAATGCCGGGCGACATCGGCCGGTGTTTCCCAATACTTCACCGCCAAACCCGCCAGATACGCAGCTCCCAGAGCTGTGGTTTGTATGACCTGCGGTCGCAATACCGGAACGCCCAGTAAATCAGCCTGAATTTGCATCAGTAAATTGTTTTCCGCCGCACCGCCATCCACGCGCAATTCGGTCACGCTTTGTCCGGAATCCTTTTGCATGCACTCCAGCAGGTCCGCACTCTGGTGGGCAATGCTTTCCAGCGCCGCCCGGGCAACATGTGCTGCGGTTGTTCCCCGTGTCAGGCCCGATATGGATCCCCTCGCGTACGCATCCCAATAGGGGGAACCCAGGCCCGCGAATGCGGGGACAAAATATACGCCGCCGGAATCCGCTACGCTTGCCGCCAGTGCTTCAACATCACGGCTGCTTTGAATAATCCCCAGCGAATCACGCAGCCATTGCACGACCGCGCCGCCAATAAAAACGCTGCCCTCCAACGCGTATTGGGTCGTGCCGCCAAGCTTCCAGGCGATGGTGCTTAAAAGTTGATTTGCTGATTCGGTGGGCTTTTCTCCGGTGTTCATGAGCATAAAGCAGCCGGTGCCGTAAGTGTTTTTTACCGATCCGGGGGCAAAACATGTCTGGCCGAATAGGGCCGCCTGTTGATCCCCGGCCACCCCCGCGATTGGAACCCGCGCTCCCAGAAAATCCTCAGAAGTGTGACCAAATATTTCAGATGAGGACCGCACGTCGGGTAAAATCGACGGCGGTATATCCATGAGCGCCAGAAGTTCATGATCCCATTGGCCGGTGTGGATGTTGAAAAGCATGGTGCGGGACGCATTGGAAACATCTGTCGCATGTACCGCCCCGGCGGTAAGTTTCCAAAGCAGCCATGAATCCACGGTGCCAAACGCCAAGTCACCACGGACGGCCAAGTTCCGGGCACCGGGGACCTGGTTCAAAATCCATCGCAGTTTACTGGCGGAAAAATAGGGATCAATAATCAGTCCGGTTTTACGGGCCACCATTTCGGCATGGCCCGCGGCTTTTAGCGCTTCGCAAAAATCAGCGGTGCGCCGATCCTGCCAGACAATCGCATTATAAATGGGTTCCCCGGTCTTCCGATTCCATACCAGTGTGGTTTCCCGTTGATTGGTAATGCCGATGGCGGCAATGTCGGAGGCAGTAATTCCCGCCTGGCTTATGGCCTGTCGGGCCGTGGCAAGTTGTGTGCGCCAAATTTCCTGCGGGTCGTGCTCCACTGAGTCGGGCTGGGGAAATAGCGGCGCAAGTTCCATTTGCGCCATGGCCGGTGAGCGCCCGTTGTGATCAAACACAATGGCTCGCGAACTGCTGGTTCCCTGGTCCAAGGCCAGAACAACATTCATCGGATTTCCACCCCAGGCCCGCCGGCTATGTCCGCCCCGCGGCTTAAAAATCAGGTGTGAACCGGCACAGGTGCGGATTTGTCTACGACAAACTCCGGCCAATCCGCGTTATCCCAGCCCACGCGGCTGCCTGCCGGATAATCTGCGGCCAACTGTTGCACAGGCAATTGCGCGGTAGTTTTATATGCGGTTTGTACAAGCAGGGAATTCTCGGCGACGTTTTGCTGTAAAACCAGCCCTTGCATGCGCCGCGGGCGACCAAAAAGCGGTTCCACATAATTTCCACCCTCGCTCACCACGTCAATCTTTCGCGCTGGCGCATGAATACTTCCGGATACCCATTTGCCCACAACCAGATCCGCGGCCGATGTACATTTGAAGGTGTTACGATAATTGGCGACGGGCATTTTCAGGGTGACCAGATCGTTTTCAATACTCTCAACAATAAATTTCATTCAGTGTTCTCCAATATCAAAGCAATTATAAGCCCGAATCGCCAAGCGGCCAACTTTAAGCACGCTAGTAGTTGGTGAAAAAATCAAACACCAGATCATACCATCCGGGAAGTACCTCATGGGCGAAATCGGGATAAATGGCGGTGCGTTTTTCGCACGTTATTTTGTTGTAGGCGGCGAATTGCGTTGACGGCGGGCATATGGTGTCCATCAATCCGATGGCCATGAGCGTTTTGGCTTTGATCCGCGGGGCCAGATGCTGACAGTCAATATAGCCTAAGCGCGAAAATATCTCCTGTTCCCGCAGATGTCGCGGATCATGCTGGCGGAAAAAGGCCTGGAGTTCTCCGTAGGCGTCCCTGGCGAGATCCATTTCCCAGACTCTCTGATAATCACACAGAAACGGATACTGCGGGGCCGCTTTGGCAATTCGCGGTTCCAATGCCGCGCACGCCAGCGTCAGGCCGCCGCCCTGCGACCCGCCCATGGCGTAGACCCGCTCCACATCAACGTGCGGCAGCGTCAAAAGAATGCCGGCAAGCTGCGCGGTATCGAGATATATAGATCTAAATAATAATTTCTGCGGGTCGGGATCACTTAATCCGCGAACAATATGCCCGCGATGCGTCGTGCCGCGCACAGGGGTAATATCTTCAGAATATCCGCCCTGGCCCCGGCAATCCATCGCAGCCACAATGTACCCGGAACTCGCCCAGGCCAGTTTCTCGGTCCAATCACCCGCGTGACCGGAGTAGCCGTGGAACATGCAGATGGCCGGCCGTTTTGTACTTGGGCCAATGTGTTTGGGTTGCAGAAATTTGACGTGTATTCGCGCCCCGCCCACGCCGGTGAAGTACATATCAAAGCAGTCCACATGCGGTGTATGAAATTCCGCGGGCCGCCATTCAATTTCTGGTTTTACGGCACGCATTTCCGCCAGAGCATGTTCCCAGTAGGCATCAAAATCCGCAGGGCACGGATTGCGGCCGCCATAGGCGGCCAGTTTTTCCATGGGCATATCAACGACAGGCATATTCTAACTCCCAACAACAATTTTTCGCACGCGGCGGAACATCTCATGGTAGATAGTACAACGCTTTGAGAAGTTAAAAAACTTAACCAAAAACGGCAGAAAAATGGCGACCGTTATACGAATGTGATGACTCCCACAAGCTTCCAGGATTACCGCCGCAGCGCCAAATTGGCGTCGTTGGAAGAAATCAAGGCCAGGCGTCCCATAAGGTAGGGGGCAAAGGCCTGAGCTTCCAGCGGCACGGGGAACAGGCTGTATTGCACAAGCTGTCGGCGGCCCGCAGTGTTGGCCCGCCAGATATACCGCAACACATTCACGCGGAACCGCCCGCCAGACTTACTGATAAACCGCAAGGGACGGGGAAGTCCGGCGATCGGAATTTTTACAACTGCCGTGGCGGCGCGGTGTCCGCGCCAGGAGCCTGTTCCGATTTTTACGCTCAGGCCCTGAATCTTCCAGGGAATCAGGCCATACGGATGGTTCAAATCCGGCGACCCGGATGAAGTAGGTGCCGGCGCTGTGGAAGACCGATGCCACACACCGTGCGTGCGACCCGTTGGAGATACGACCAACTCAAAAAAATTAGTTCCGTTTTGTTTCCGGGAAGTATCGAGCCATATTTCCGAGCAGTCCTGCCGCCAGAGGTTATCCGCAGCCGCATTTCCCGCCGCCTGATACGGTCCGGTGGCAACGATGGCAATATACAGGTCCGCAGGCGTAAATGCCGCGGCAATTTTGGTATGGGCACCGGCAATTCGGGGGGATCGGCCTTGGGCCAATTTGAACCATTGGGCACTCTTCCAAACCTGTGCCGCCAATGGATTGGCCATGGCATGTTGCGAGGTTTTCAGCGGTTGGGCTTCCAACGCGAGGGGACGCACCGTACCGTCGCGGCTGGGAGCCGATGCGGAATCGGTTGATCCGTCCTTGCATCCCGGCCACACCGACAACAGGGATCCGGCGAGCACTACCACGCCCAGCATTTTAAAGGTTGTAAGGCCCTTGAAGTTCAATTTTTGTGCTGTCCTTTTCTTCATTATCGCTCGTCCTGAGCTTGCTGACCATGATACTAAACGGTCAACTTATGCCATCGTTACAGTTTGCTGCGGATCAGCAATCGTTGTCATCGCCTGTGGCCCCATTTCGCTGCTGTGGCCGGGGAACGCCTTGGCCTTCGGATCCAGTTGAATTTTAGCGTAATTCACCGCTGTTGCCGCCTCCCCAAAGCCCGTGGCAATGAGCTTGAGTTTGCCGGAAAATCCCGCAACGTCACCGGCTGCAAAAATCCCTTTCATATTGGTCTCCATCTGCTGGTTGACCAGAATGGATTGGCCTTCCTGCTTAATAGGCCAATTTTTGATAGCGCCCAGAGAACTGATAAAACCGAGCTGCGGAAGTATCGCATCAACCGCTATTGTCCGCTCTTCTTTTGTCTGGTTATTGGCCAGAACCGCACCCTTCAAAACATTATCGGCTATTACCAGCTCTTTTAATTCCCAAAATGTTAAAATTGGAATGTTCAAGGCCAGAACCCTGGCCACACTGTCCTCATGGGCGCGAAATTGGTTGCGGCGGTGAATAATGGAAATTTCGGATGCGATTCCATGTAAATTCATCGCCCAATCCAACGCGGAATCTCCGCCGCCGATGATCAACAGGCGCTTGCCGGAAAACGCCGCTTTAGAAGAAACCGCGTAGTAAATGCCTCTGTTTTCCCATTCTGCGGCATTTGGGAGCATGACTTTGCGGGGCTGAAAAGCTCCGGCCCCGGCGCAAATCAGCAGGGTTTTGGTGTAATGTTCCCCATGCTCCGAGCCAACAATGTAGCAATCCAGTGATTCATGCCGTTTTAGCGTTTTTACCGTCTCTGACAGATGCACAGACGGATGATATTGCAATCCCTGTTCCATGAGGTCTTTGACCAGATCACGGGCAATAACCCTGGGAAAGCCGGCGACATCATAGATATATTTTTCCGGGTATAGCGTGGCCAATTGACCGCCGAGTTGATCCAGCGAATCGATGATTTTGGTTTTCATCTGCCGCAGGCCCGCATAATAAGCGGCGTACAGCCCCACGGGACCGCCGCCGATAATGGTCAAATCAAATATTTCCTGTGAGCCGCTCATTCCAGCAGTCCCTTTCGCATCACAATCAGCCTTACGCTGATATTTTCCGCTTCCATTCTATCCAATTTCGATCAAGTTAAAAGCGTATTTGAATTTATAATATTCACAAAAACGATATTATAGTGGAGCTTTGGATCATGACTTGCCCCGCAGTGGATTTCAGGGTGCTGCTTGCAATGAAATTGCCGTGTCAATATCTTCGGCTGGCCCACTTAATACTTTGTGGACAAATTCCTCGCCGGGGATGGGGCGGGCAAAATAATAGCCTTGAAACAAGGGGCATCCACGTTCTTTGAGGAAATCAACATGCTGGATGGTTTCAACACCCTCGGCCACGACCTGCAGTCCGTGATGGGTGGCGACAGCCAGAATCGCCTCCACCAGTGACGCATCATTTATATCCGTGGGGGCGTCCTGGATAAACGATTTATCAATTTTCAACTCCGTCAGCGGCAGTTTCTTCAAATACGCCAGCGACGAATAACCGGTTCCGAAATCATCAATGGAAAAGTGAACACCTAGCGCTTTAAGCTGCCGCATTTTTGAGATGGCTTCCGTGAGATTGTCAAAAACGACCGCCTCGGTAATTTCCAGAGTTAAAAGACTGGCCCTGGCACCGGTTTCCTGCAGAACCATCGCCACGCAATCTCGAAAATCCGGGCCGCGAAATTGCCGCGGACTGACGTTGACGGAGATGCGAATGGGCCTGCCGGCCTGCTCCATTGTTTTAATTGCCAGACACGCCTGCCTAAGCATCCATGTTCCCATGGGAACGATCAGTCCCGTATCTTCCGCGATAGGAATAAACGCCATGGGAGAAATCAAGCCCCCTTCTTTATTGTGCCACCGGATTAACGCCTCGGCACCTATAATTTTCCCGGAGGCATTCACCTGACCTTGCAGGAACATGCGGAAATCCTGACGCTCCATGGCATCGCGCAAATCATGTTCCAGCGTAAGCCGCGCGCTGACGGCAGCCTGCATGGCAGGCTCAAAATAACAGACGCAGTTGCGTCCGGTTGCCTTGGCGCGGTACATCGCCGTGTCCGCCTGCTTAAGCAAGTCCGACGCTGATTCCACGCCCTTGGGAAAAAGCGTCACGCCGATGCTCGCGGCAATGTGATGCTGAAACTTACCGAGTACCACAGGCTCACAAATTGCTTTTTGGATTCGGGCGATCACGGCTTGTACCAGGTTCGCGGAAATTTCGGAATTATCGGATAGCGCCGGAAGCAGCAGGACAAATTCATCTCCGCCCAAGCGGCTGACCGTGTCTTCCCGCCGCTGGGCCTGCTGCAGCCGCGCAGCTATTTCCCGTAACAGATCATCGCCGACTTCGTGCCCCTCGGCATCGTTGAGATTCTTAAAATTATCCAGATCAATAAATACCACCGCGCCAAAAACGTTATTTCTTTGCGCTACGGCTACAGCGGTCGTCAGCCGATCCAGAAACAACCGTCGATTAGGCAATTCAGTTAATGGATCATAATAGGCCATGTGATCAATGCGGGCACTGACTGCCATTTGACCGGAAATGTCTTTTTGCGCACCGACAAAGTGTGTGATCATCCCGGCGTCATTGCGGAGCGGCGCAATATGCAGTTGGTTCCAGAATACCGTACCGTCTTTTTTAAAGTTTTGGAGAATCACCTCACAACAACGCCCTTCTTTCAGGGCTGATCTCACTTCATCAAGTCCCGGTTGATCGTGTTGCGTGCCTTGCAAAAAGCGGCAATTGCGGCCCAGCACCTCCGCCTGCGTGTAACCGGTCAAAAGTTCAAATGCCGGGTTGACATAAGAAATCGGCATGTCCGGCTGCTGCGCATCGGAAATTAGAATGCCGATGGTTGCCGCTTCCAAAGCTCGGTACGCCAGGCGCAGTGAATCTTCCGCCCGCCGGCGATCCGTAACATCATGGGCAATAATCAGATTTAGCCTTCGGCCCTTAAGTACAATCGGATTGACGTAAACTTCTACATGCCGAATCTCCCCGGATTTGATACGATGCTGATTCATAAAAAAGTTGGTGACACCGGCCTTGGTTTCGTTAAACTGCTGCTCTAATTTCTTCTGCCCCGCAATGTTAATATCCCAGATGCGCATCGTGCGCAATTGCTGGCGCGACCAACCCCAAAAGGTGCACGCGGCATTATTAGCGTCAACAATATGGCCGTTCTCCGGGTCCAAAAGATACTCAATGGCCGGACTTTGATTAAATATTTGGAGGAACATATCTTTCTCGCCGGCGTCCCGGTACTGCAGTTCGCTGATGATCTCCATACCTTGTCCTCAAATCGTGACTCGTATCAGAAACATGTGGCCTGAATCTGAAGCGAGGCAGAAAAATAGCGACGCCAGCCAACTTCCATGAATTCAAAAATCCGACACGCCTTCAACTTTTCGGCAAGTGGCTGGCGGTTTGTTCGGGAATTCTCTGCCGTTTTCCTTTAACTTTTGCCGCAGAGCCGTGCGCAAAATTCAAAGCGACCGATTTTTAGCCAGATCGTCCGCGCGCTGTATGTGATTGTGCCGGGCGATGAAGATTTTTCTTAAGATCTGTACTGCATGCCGCTCGGCACTAATCAACTGCTCTTATTTTAGCAGTCATCCTTGTTATCGGATCAAATATTGTTTCCGATAACTTATTTTATCACTTTTTAGTAAATTCGTATTAATGAATTATTATTGGTCGGAATGCGGTATCATTTCCCATCAGCGTCCGTAGCCGGCCATTATTATTGTTTGCAAGCTCTTCACATAGCCGCCGGCGCTGCCGGTTGTCGTGCAAATCGGAAAATTATGTCGGTACTAATCGTTATTCAAGCAGCCAGGGGCGGCGATGTAGAAGCATATCCAGGCCCGGGGAAATCGGTTGCAGCAGCAGCAACGCGGCGGTCGCGGGGGGCAGGGGTATGGCCATCCGATGCAACAAAGCGGCGGTTATTCCGGCGATCACTAAAAACACGTTGCGGGCCACCGGTTCGATAGGCAAGGTGCCGGGCAACGCCAAAATGAATACCGATGCGAAGAGAAAATCCGAACTGCACAATTCATAAAATAGTAATGCGATCGACCTTTCCGGCGGGAGATACCACAATCCGCCGATGCTTTGCCAGAATTCATGATGCAGCACGCGCGGGGACAGCGGCCCCAAAATTAGCCCCACCACTACCGCAATTAAAAATAATGCCCACGCCTTCGGCGGCAGAATATGCCGATACGACAAATACAAGCCGGCAATAATAATTGCGAAAATGCCCACTGTCCCGATACGCCCCGCCACGCCACCCAGGAGCAGCGTTGGCGGTGATGGCAAATTCATGGCGAACATATTCTCTAACGCAACGCGGGCCTGAAGCCCCGCCGGATTGTCGGCAATTTTTCCCAACGTGCGCTGAATAACCTGTTCCGGTCGCGGTAACAACACCGCATCGACGCCCCTTTGAGGCGATCTCTGCGGCCAGCGATATATTTGTGCGGGTATCGACCGATCAATGTCCCCGATCGTCAGATGATCTAACACCAGCACCGGCCAGCGTCCGGCGGGCAGGAATATCGCCGTCAGGGCCAGGGGTGCCAAAAGTGCAATATGAAACCGTTGTTTTCCCGGTAAACCCGCAATCCAAATGAGCATCACGATGCTTGCGCCCATCACCGGTGCCCAATACCAGGCAAGCAGGGGGGCGGTCAGGCCTGAAGCAATCATCGTGTAGGCTATCGTATGGCTCCAGGATAGCAATTTGCCGCGCTCGGTAAATCGCGCCAAAAGAAAATGGGCAAAACCCGCCGCGGCCAGAGTCGTTAGAATAATCGCGGCCACGCGGAATCCAAATACCGCGATACCCCACAGCAGCGGCAAAAGCACCGATACGCTGATGGTTTGATAAAATTCCCGCCGTGCCACCGGCCAGGAAAGAAAAGGCCTTCCCTCACCGACGTTGGGAGGTGCCGCCGTCGGTGCCGGTCCGGGAGTATCGGGGATGGGAGGGGCTTTGGCCGTCATGTCGAGACTCCCGGTTTGACAGATGGGGCATTGGCAGTTTTCAAGGAGTGAATCGTTGTTGCCAAAGCCAACCGCGACGGACACACATAACTGCATAGCCCGCAATCAATACAGGCCGAAGCCTCCTGTGCAGAAATCGCCGGTAAACTATCAATCATGCGCACCTGTGCCATCAGGCCGGCCGGGTTCAAGCCTGCCGGACAGGCACTCACACACCAGCCGCAACGGATACAATCAACGGGCTGCTCAACCAGCGGCTGGGGCCGCAGCGAAATAATCCGTATCCACGGTTCCAAAACGGTCTGTTCCGGGTCTACCAGATCCCCGGCCATCATGCCGTTGATAATACATTGCCGCTTCTGATAAACGATTCCGGCATCCGAGAAAATCTGCGACAGTGGTTGTCCCAGATTTGCCGCAATGAGTCGTGGCATGGCGTTGTGTGTGAACAGCTCTACCGGACGCCAGTGGGGCACTCCACCGAATTCGATCCAGCAGCCTAATATCCAGCACGTCATGGGGTCCAGAAGAATAACGCCCGCGTCCGCCGGCGATGTATCAGGTTGAATTTTTAAGCCCAGTAAGGCGCGTAATAAAATGCTCGGATGCCCCAACGGATATCGATTAATCAATGGCCGAACAATAAAGGGGTGCTTTTTTGCCACAGCCCCCCATTGATACCGCATTTCAGATTCATCACGTGGAACCGCCAAAATGGCTCGGTCCGCCGATACACACCGTCGCACCAGATTCAAACCCGTGATCAACTGCGGCAATTCAAATTCACTTAACACCCGCGGAAGAATGGATTCCGGCTGCGGGGCCACCAGATTAAGTACCACATCACTTACTGGCCGGCCCGCAAGCTGATCCAGAAGAGCAGGTGCCCAGAGATCCTGGTGCCCTATCTTCAGTCGCTGCAGCACGTGCCGCAGCGCTTCCGGAGTTTCGGGCAGCAGCGTTGGAGGGGAACTCTCGGCGATGTCACGCGCGGGCCAGACCGGCGCATTCCATGCCGGTGGGCCGAAATAAAGCCCCCCGGGCACGTGCCGTGATTGCAATAACATTTTCCCCATGAACATGATGGTCTCAGTTGCGCTGATTCCTGATCTTCACCACACGTGCTCTGCCAAGCCTGCAAATCAGGCATGACAGCCAATTTTAGGCTTACCAATCTGCGATCTGCCAATAAATCCTGAGAAAAACCCCGCAGCGGTTAATCAACCTGCAAAAAAAGGCCGGTGTTGGCCGGCCTTGAAAGAGTCTGATTGTTCCGGCCATACACGATTCAATGGCCGACAACTTCTGATTTCTTCGGCATAAGAATTCCCAACAATTCGGATTGTGCCAGTTCCGGCACTTTTTCCTGCTTTAATGTAGCGCCGAGATCCTGGACAAAGGCGTTCCACTGAGCATCGGTAATGTTCATGCCCTTGTGAGCCTGAACCATATCCGGGCCGGTATAAATTTGCGGGCCGCCGGATTTCTCGCCAATGTAGGCCACAATCTGGGTCTGCAAGTGCGCCAGATTGGCATGGGCAAAGGCTGCATTAATTCGATGATCCTTTCCGACCTTAATCAGAAACGCATGTACCACAGTGGTAATTCCGGATTGGCCGCCCAACTGTTCATACAGCGACGGGCCGTTCATCTGGGTCTGATTTTTAGCGCAGCCGCCTAAACCAATCGCTAGCGCCAGTGCTGCGAGAGTTCCCAACCCAGCCGACAACGTAGAAGTTTTTCGCACGGAAAAGCTCCTTCCAAAGGATCCACCCAGGCCGCCCCGGCTTTTGCCGGTGGATAGCGAGTCCCGGACCGCTGCTTTAGATAGCACGGAACAGTCAAACTGGCAAGTGCAAAAGGAAAAAAATAGCCCGGCACCGCCTTCCGCCTGCCGCGCTGCTGGAGCACGAATGCATTAATCGGGCAAATCAACTGGATGTCACCGACTGCCGATAGCCGCCTCAAGGTCCCTGAACAGGCGTTGGCACCATTTGCAGTGTTTACGCACCTCATGCTGGTCGATGCACTTGAGTAACGCTGCCCCGTCGCGAATTTTCTTATACTCCCGTGCCGGAGTAGGCAGCACGGCCTGTCGAAGTGCATCCGCGACAGCCTCCTTCTGGCGGGTTTCAGCGTGGTCCGCTGCCGGAAGTTTCGTAATGTCAAGATTGCCCCCGAAGTGCCGCTTCAACCCTCCTGGATCTACTAGGAGCCTGTCCAAGTAATACGCTTGAAAAGTCGTAAGTGCTTGAAAAACACGGAGTTACGAATTTCAAGGCGTAAATACGTAAATCATTACAATCAAATGATTTACGTATTTTCAGGCCTGTTACTCGGACAGGCTCCTAGAAACCACGCCTCCATACACACAACCATCATCTGGCATTGCGCATCACCGGTGTTCGGCGGCTTGTGCCACCTGTCTGCCGGGCGGTTCAGCAGATGTGTCCACGGCGATGCCGAACTCGTCACCGGCTCCTCGGAATCCACCAAGAGGACATTGAAGACCGCCGGCTCGTTGGCCACAGCGTCCACGAACGCATCATAAGTCTGACTGCGGCCGCCGCAGGGAATAAGCCGCCACTTCATTCTTTTCTGTCGCGCTAATTCCCGCACGGACTTGAGGAACTCCGAAAAGCCTTCGCGCAGCAAACTTTTCGTTGAGTTGGTATCTCCGCCTCCTTCAATATAAATGGCAATACTGTTTACCAAAGATTGCCTCCTAATTTCCCGGTCCGCCAGAGATCACCCAGACGATAATCCTTGAGCCAATGCGCCAGTTTTTCCGATTCCAGCCGTCGCAATTCGGTTCCATTTTCCAGGTACTCACATACCAGCACACTTTCAGTCTGTTCCGTAAGTGCCGACACGAGCGCATCGGAATGGGTCGTGACAACAATTTGCGTCTTGTTAGAGGCTTCCACCAGCAGTTCGGCCAAAATGCTCATGGCATCCGGATGCATACCCAGTTCCGGCTCTTCAATGCAGATCAGCGGCGACGATTCTGCGTTGAGCAAAATTGCCAGCAGAGCCAGGAAGCGCAGCGTGCCGTCGGATAAGCGCGTTGCCGGCACCGGTACGCCCAATCCGTCTTCGTGCAGGAAAATTTGCACGGCACCGGCGGAGACCTTAATCGTCAAGCGCGTGAATCTGGGTAGGAAACGGTGCATCAATTCATTAAACCGCGCCCACTTGTCACCCTGTTCCAGCTCATTTAGCACCTGCCCGAGATTCACCAACTGGGGGAGCAGACCGTCGGTTGGCAAATTGGCCGGCTGCGGCGTGCGCAATGCATTGGATCGGCCAAAGCTCCACTCCCTGAATATCCGAATGCTTTTGAATCGCTCCGCTACGGCCGAAAATTCCGGAAAACTCACAGTATCTTTAATTTGTGACAACGCCGAGAGATGCAAAGGCGGTTGGGATAAATTACGCGGTGTATAAGCACGCCCCGCCGTTGAATCTGTAGATGGCTGACGAACGTTTATGACAGGCCGGCCTCTTTGGAGCCGGTAATAGGATTGCGCATCCTTGCTCGGCAGCCCCTTGCTTGCGGCATCCTCCAAGATCTCATCTGTGATCTCTAACCGATCGGCACTTTGCATAAATTCAATGGCATAAAGCAGTTCCGGCGTGTCACCGACCGCTCCCAGCCGCGCTTCCAACCGCGCGGCAGCCGCACCATCCCGCCCGTGCCAAATCCAGTTCGAGGGCAGGCCGCCGATACGGATCGCCGCACTGAAATCTGTGGGGGCGGCGTGCAGCAATTCAATGGCCTCAATGAAATTGCTCTTTCCAACCCCATTCGGGCCAATGAGCACATTTAAGCCTGTCAGGCACACCGCCTCGCTCTGTGGGCCGAATGAAAGAAATCCGCGTAATCGAAGACTTTGTATGAATGTTGCCATTTCCTGTTCCTTTCCCCGCTTCCCGCGCCGGCCGCTGGGTATTGTTACCATAACAGGAGCAATCGCCAACACCGTAGAACACAGAATTTGGCCCGTCACCGTGTTCGCGGCTACGAGGCATCGCTCGCTTACTTGGGTGGGCGGTTGCGGTATTGCAATTCCGGGTGTTTGACGCTTACGCGCGTGTTGGGCGGTACGGATTGGGTTACAAACACGTTGCCGTTAATGGTTGCGCCGCGACCGATGACTGTTTCGCCCCCGAGGATACTGGCGTTGGGATAAATCATCACATCATCTTCGATGGTGGGGTGGCGTTTGTTGCCGCGGAGCATCTGGCCGCCACGGGTTGAAAGCGCCCCGAGCGTCACGCCCTGATAAATTTTCACGTTGGTTCCAATGATTGTGGTTTCGCCGATCACGACTCCCGTGCCGTGGTCAATAAAAAAATAATCGCCGATGGTGGCTCCGGGGTGAATGTCCACGCCGGTAGCGCCATGGGCGTATTCCGTCATGATGCGGGGAATTAACGGCACGCCCAACGTGTGCAATTCATGGGCAATGCGATAAACCGTAATCGCCAGATATCCGGGATAGCTGAAAACAATTTCATCCACGCTTCCCGCCGCCGGATCGCCGTCAAATGCCGCTTGGGCATCCGTGGCCAGAATACGCCGCAATTTAGGAAGGGATCCCAGAAATTCATCGGTAATGGCGGCGGCGGTGGTATCGCAATCCACGCATTCGGTTTTACTGGTGCGCTGATGCTGATGCCGGATGGCCCGCCGCGCCTGATCAAACAGTGTGTCGCGCACCGCGCTTAAAATACTGTGTACATGCAGCGGTAATTCTGTGCTGGTAAGATTCTGGCGACCGAAAAAGCCGGGAAAAAGCACCTCCCTTATGGATTGCAGCAGGTTAATAATCCCGTCACGATTGGGCAAATTGTTTGAACCGATGTATTGCGTAGCCGGAAATTCCTGGTAGCTGGCAATGATCACCTCCGCCAGCTTCGGAAGGTCCGTTCGTGTTTCTGCATCCACAGTTGCTTTCTCCATTGAACTTCTGATTCCCGGCAGCATGACTTTCATACGGCGATCGGTTACGACTGTCGTGCTGCAACCACGCCGCGATCCGCACGGTGGCCAAACAGTCCGCGCTTTTTAATGATTTCCGCCACCCGTTCGGGCACCATGGCTTCCCATGTCGCATCCCGGCTGAGAATTTTTTTCAGGACATCGCGTGAGAAGATGCTGAGATATTGTTCATTATAATTTTCCAGTTGCTCAATCCAGCCGCATTCCACCAGGTAGCCGAAAAGTTGTTTTAATTCGGAACTGAAATCCAGTGTTTCCGTGGTTATCAGAGAACCGTCGGACTTTTTTAACGGATAAATATAAAGCTTGTGGTCATTTTTAAATAACCGTCCGAACGCTTCAAGAATCCCGCCTTCCAGGTTGGCGTAATAGGTTACATCAAAGAGATCAATAAGCGTTGGCACACCCATGACCAGACCGATGCGTTTTTTCGTGAATTGCGATAAATATCCCGCCAGGCGATAAAACTCGAAATAGTCGGAAATTAAGACCGTCATGCCGCAGGCGCTAAGCACATCCGCCCGCGCCAGAAAATCTTTAAGATCAATGGAGCCTTCCGCGCGCAAATTCCGCATGGTGATTTCAAATAACTCCAGGGGTTCTTCCCCCGTGGAATCCGTTTCCGCGAGAAATTTTTCCCGTGTGCAGCGGATCATATCGAGATTCACATGCGTTACCGGGCGGAAGCTGCCGCGCTCCACAATGACCGGACGTTTATGCAGCACCTCGGAGGGCTGCAGCACTTCGCCGGACGGACCGAACATGGCGGCTTCGCTTAAGCCCAGCTCCACCAGCCGGAGGCTCATTATCCTGTTATCTACATGTCTAAACTCAATACCGGTAAATTCAATCATGTCGATTTCTATACGCGAAGAGGATATGCCATCCAGCAGAGACTTGAGCAGCATTTCCGGCTCATAGTGATAAAAAAAGGCACCATAGAGCAGATTGACGCCCACAATGCCCAGCGCTTCCTGCTGCTGCGCATTTTCCCGATCCAGCATTCGAACATGCAGAATAATCTGACTGTCCTGATCCCGCGGATGGGCCTGGAATTTCACGCCCATCCAGCCATGGCATTCAACATTACCCTTGAAACTCTGGGCGGCGACGGTATTGCCAAACGTAAAAAACGCCGTCGTATCCCCGCGCGCTTCGCCCAGCCGGTCGATATTGAGCTGCTGCTCATATTTTAACATGCTTTCCAGGCGCGACCGGCTGACGTAGCGATCGCACTTGCCGTAGATGGCGTCGCTGACCGACATGTCATACGCACTCATGCTTTTGGCAATGGTTCCGGCGGCTCCGCCGGCGCGGAAAAACCAGCGCACCACTTCCTGCCCGGCACCGATTTCCGCAAACGTGCCGTAGCGCCGTGCGTCAATGTTTACTTCCAGCGCCTTGCGCTGAGTGTCAAGATGTTCTCTGTCATTGCCCTGCGGGCCTGTTGCGCGTTGCATCGGAAACTCCACGGCACAGCTTCAATTGCCTGATCGTAGCGGATCACAGCGGTGCGGACAATCCTGCCAATCGTCAGGCACTTTCCTTTAACGGCATGGGCTTGGTGTCAAAGAGACTTACTTCACCGCGCACAACAGCATCGGTAATAATGTATTTTCCCCGCTGCGGCTGATCCGGCAGATGGTACATCATATCCAGCATCAACTCTTCCATCACACTGCGTAAAGCCCGCGCTCCGGTGTCGCGCTTCAATGCTTTTTCCGCCACCAGATGCAGAGCCTCCGTTGTGAATTCCAGTTCGCAGCCTTCCATCTGGAAGAACTTCTGATACTGCTTGACCAGGGCGTTGCGCGGCTCGGTGAGAATCTGGATCATCGCTTCTTCCGTCAGCGGCTTCAGCGAAGCCAGAATGGGCAGCCGCCCGACGAACTCCGGAATCATTCCATATTCAATAAGATCATCGGGCGTGACATCCGCAAGAAACCGTGCCCGGCTTGTGTTTTTCACATGGGACGATTCCACTTCCGATCCAAACCCGATCAATTGCTTACCAAGTCTTTGCGCGATAATCTGCTCCAGCCCCACAAACGTGCCGCCGCAGATGAACAGGATGTGCGATGTATCCATCTGAATATATTGCTGTTCGGGATGCTTGCGGCCGCCCTGGGGCGGCACATTGGCCATCGTACCTTCCAGCATTTTCAGCAGGGCCTGCTGGACGCCTTCACCCGATACATCCCGGGTGATGGAAACGTTCATGCTGGTCTTGCCGATTTTATCAATCTCATCAATGTAGATAATTCCGCGCTTCGCCGTTTCCAGGTCAAAATCCGCGGCTTGCAGCAGCTTCAGCAGCAAATTTTCCACATCTTCGCCTACGTAGCCCGCTTCGGTAAGGGTGGTGGCGTCGCCGATGGCAAACGGTACATTCAGGCATCGCGCCAGCGTGCGGGCCAGCAATGTTTTCCCCGATCCGGTAGGCCCAATCAGCAAAACGTTGGATTTATCCAGTTCCACATCCTCGGAAGTTCGGCCATCCGTATGGGACAGCCGCTTATAGTGGTTATGCACCGCAACGGACAATGCCCGTTTGGCGGATTCCTGCCCGATCACGTACTGATCCATAAATTCTTTGAGTTGCCGGGGGGGAGGAATTTCCCCAACGGTGGGCTTAGCGCCGGTTACTTTCCGTTTTTCCTGCTTGAAAATATTCTGGCACAGCTCCGAGCAACTGGCGCAAATATAGATGTCGTTTGGGCCTTCCACCATGGGGCCGACTTCGCGGCTGGATTTTCCACAAAACGAACAATTGGTCACTTTTCGACCCCGAAACCCACCGGACCCGCCCGAGGCACCGCCGCCGTTGCCTGGTCCGGTACCGCCATTACCTGATCCACCATTTCCGCTCTGATTTGACATGTCGCTTTGTTCCAGTCGTCGCCGGCTTGAGACCCAATCAATCAATATGGCCCCCCATTCAGCAAGCCAGCGGCCTGAACGGGCAATTTTACTACCCTTGGTATTCTAACAGACTATTACAACGCAACCAAACTGCTTTGTCTTATGATTCGCGGGCTGTGACGAAGCGGGCCATGTCAATGAGAATGTGTTGAAATTCCGATTCCGGCAGGTCGCTGATGGCGGAGATCGCCTGATCCACGAGCTGCTGTGCACGGCTGCGGGCATAGCGCATGGAGGGGCTGGGAATCAGCAGTTGGCGGGCGTTATCAATGCGATCGGATGCGTCCGATTCCAGGAGGCTGATCAGCAATTGCTTATGGGTGGGGGCGGCAGTAGCAAGAAAATGAATCATGGGCAACGTCAATTTGCCTTTTTCAATATCGCTGCCCAGGGTTTTCCCTACCGTTTTCTGCTCGCCGGCAATATCCAAAATATCATCGACAATTTGAAATGCCATGCCCACATCCCGGCCATAGTTGCCTAACGCCTCAACCGTCGCGGCATCGGCATTCGATGCCCAGGCCCCCAGGCGGCATGAGGTTTCAATCAGACTGGCGGTTTTGCGGTAAATAATATCAAAGTAGGTTTTCTCGGTTAATTCCCAGTTGCCCCGGTTGAAATTCTGTGTCAGCTCGCCTTCGCAGACAATATTGGTCGTGCGGCCAATGGCGCGTGACGCAATCTGACTTTCCAGTGAACTGCAAAGATGGTACGCGTGGCTGATTAACAAATCACCCAGCAGCACCGCCGCTTCGTTGCCGTGCAGGTGATTAACGGTGACGCCGCGCCGCCGGATTTCCGCGTTGTCCAATACGTCGTCGTGCACCAGCGTGGCAACATGAACCATTTCCACCACTGTGGCGATGGTGATATGCGTTTGCCCCAGGGGGTGATCGTTGCGGCGCGCTGCCGCCAGGCCTGAAAGAAAAACCAGAACCGGCCGCAACATTTTACCGCGAAATCGCTCAACATGATGCGACATCTTCTGCACATGATCCAGATCACTGGTCAATTCACGCGCAAAGAGATCATTCACTTGGGCCAAGTACGGCTCAATTGCCTGCAATGTCAGTGGCCCAGCCATTGTGACCATAAAAAGCTCTCCACGAACGGGGGCGAAAAACCTATCCATCCAACCCAACGGCCAAGCGTCCGTTCAATTCTTATTGAAACTATAGAAATATTTGACACGAAAGTCCAGCGCCACTCGACTGGGGCCAAATATCGCCTGAACTAGCGGTATATTAACACCGCGTTAAATTACTTCAACCGCGCCCCGCTGCGTGTCAAGCCAATTACTTGCTTTCCATCGATAAACCGTTATAAAATAGACTAATTCTTTTAAGTCCGGAAACCCATGGAGATTATTCCATGAAACCGCTGTGCCTTGCTATTCTGATGCTGACGTTGGCATGGGCAACGGAATCGGCCCGTTCGGCACCGGTAACAGTAGGCGATTCGGTTGATCTCAACTGGCGCACGACCAGCGGTGTTACCGTGGTCAATCGGGAGCTTCGGGGACATCTGCTTGTCGTGGACTTTTGGGCGTCCTGGTGTCCGGCATGTATGCAGGAAGCGCCTTATGTATCCAGAGCATTTCGGATATTTTCCCATCAGGGTGTCGGTTTCGTGGGGGTATCATTAGATGAAGATCTTCCAACAATGCAACGGACCGCTCACAAAATCGGGTATGCCTGGCCGGAAATGTACAGCGGTCTGGGATGGAGTGATCCTATCGCTCTGAAATGGGGTGTCTACGCAATTCCCGATACTTTTATCATCGGTCCGACGGGCAAAGTGCTTTGGAAGGGTTATCCGGTCAACATGGCGGCGGCACTGAGATATCAACTTAAACTTCATCCCACGCAAGCGATCCTGGCGAATCAGGCGGGACGGCTTCTTGCGGCGGCTACCAGGGCCATCATCGCCCATCATGATCCGGCCGGTGCCTGCCGGGATCTCGATAAAATACCCCCCGCAATCCAACGGGATCCCACGCTTTTTGCTGCGGCAAAAAAGCTGCTCTTCGCAGTACGCCGCAGTGGTCTGAAACCGGCCCAGCAGCTGCACCAGGACGCCAGGGCGATGCGTCGGCTCTCGTCAATAATGGGCCGCCAGAACGTGATGATGTATCTGGGATTGTAAGCCCGCACATCCGGATTTGTTTTGCACGGTCAAATGAGGTGTCTCGGGAAGGTCTTCGGTCAGAATCACGTCTGTAAAGAGTTCATAGGTCATAGCCATCACCTCGGATACATGGTAATCAATCGCGGTATATCAGTTTAATTTTACGT
>JAJZGH010000041.1 GCA_021798635.1 Planctomycetota bacterium
CAGGATCGCATCATAACGGTTGCTGTTTTCCGCAAATAGAAACAGCTTTTTAGCCCACTTGGGTTTGAATTCATCCAAGGCTCTTCGCCAGATTTCATCGGTCTGGAAAAATCCCAGCGACTGAACATCATTGGTCATACCGTAGCCGCCGGTAAGACTGATATTTACTTCGTCGGGTTTGAAATGATAATGTAAATTCAAGGCCCCGGTAAATTGTGTGCTGTTGGAATTTCCGGCGGCATCTAAAGCGCCAAGATCAAGTTCATTTTCCCAGTTGGGACCAAACCATGAGACCGGCTCGGGAGCTTTGGCCGGCGGTTTGGGCATCGGCGGTACGGGCATGTTCACCGGTGTTACGGTCCATCCGGAGCCGCTGGGCGCCGGGGCCAGTGTCGCCATGTGAGCCGGGGCTTTGGCGGGTGCCAGCACCACGGGGATATTACTGGATAACGTTTTGATATCCGCAATGGGAATGGAAAGTATGCCGGCATACGCGGTCTTAACCGTTACATGCGCTGCTCCAACGCGTGTGATCGTGCCGGTGATATGGTCACCATTTTTTAAGATAACGGTTCCGGCACGCACGCCCCCGAAGGCTGCAAAAGTCGCCGCCAGTGCCAGACCGGTAACCAATCGCCGTAGATTTACCATACTATGAACTCCATAAACCGCCAGTGCATTAAAAGGCTGTGGACGGAAAGGTAAACACTGTATTGATCAATGTCAACTGTCAAACGCCACGCCCAGTTAAGCAAGCCTGTGTGTGAACGCAGATGGAAGAGCACTTGCCCCAAATTGCGGTAAGCGCTGTAGAATCATTCCATTACTCAGGGAGTCGCAGCATGAAAATTATGGTCATTGGAAGTTCAGGGCAACTGGGCGCGGATATTGTAGAAGCGTTGCCGCGGGCAGGTTTTCAGGCATTGCCCGTGACCGGACGACAGGAACTCGATATTACGAACACCGTCGCTTTCGCGAGTTTTCTGGATCAGCAGCGGCCTGATGCGGTTATTAACACCGCCGCCTTTCACAACGTGGATCTTTGCGAACGCGAATTCGATAGCGCTTATCGGGTCAATACCATCGCGGTGCGCGGGCTGGCGGTGGAATGTCAGAAGCGGGGCATCCTGTTTTTTCAAATCGGCACCGATTACGTCATGGACGGGCCTGTGGATTCCAAGCCGCTGCCGGAAACCGCGCCGGTTCATCCCAAAAGTATTTACGCCCTGACACGCTTCGGCGGTGATTGCATGACGCTTACCCACGCGCCTGCGGTGGGATATGTGGTGCGAACCTGCGGCCTCTTTGGAATGGCCGGCTGCAAACTCAAGGGCGGTCTGAATTTTGTGGACACGATGATTACCGTCGCCCGCGCCGGAAAGCCGATGCGCGTGGTGGCGGATCAAATCGTGGCACCCACTCCCACCGATGAACTGGCTCAACAATTAATTCTTATGATTCAACGCCGGCCCGGGCCGGGACTGTACCATGCCGTTTCCCATGGTCAGTGCTCATGGCATGAATTCGCGTGCGCGGCCTTGACCCTGGCCGGGATTGATCATCCCATTGCGCCGGTAAGCAGCGGTGAATTTGCCGCTCCCGCGCATCGCCCGGGCTACTCGGTGCTGGATAACGCCGTTCTGCGTCATGCCGGCATAGATATCATGACGGATTGGCGCACAGGGTTGCAACGCTACATTGGCAAAAAATATCCCCCGAACCGATAATCGCAGGATTGAAGAACGGCCATGACCGCACTGTTTTGAAATGCAAGCGCGCAACACGTAATAATTCATAACCTCCAAGCGATGTTGCGCCGTTGAATAATGGATCTCCCATGCATGTGAAACGCCCCCGTCTGTACTTCTGGGATAGTTGGCGCTTCTGGCTTGTCGCGGCCATCGCCGCTGGGATCATCTGGCGACTCACTGATTATTTTCTGCGTTTCCCCGTATGGGATGATGAAGCCTCTCTGGGATTAAATATTCTGCATCGGGGTTATTTCGGCTTATTGCAGCCGCTGCGCTACGGGCAGGTTTGCCCGGTCGGCTTTCTGTGGATCAGTAAATTTCTTATAAACTGTTTTGGTACGGACGTGTGGGTATTGCGGTTTTTACCGGTGGCCGCCGGAATAGCCGCGGTATTACTGGCGTGGCCGGTTACCAGCCGCGTAGCAGGCCGGCGTGTGGGATTGCTGGCCACCGCCTTAATTGCCTGTTCTCTGGCGACCAATCGGTTTGCCACAGACTTCAAGCCGTATTCGCTGGACCTGCTGCTGGCCATGGGCATTATTGGTTTGGCGTTAAGCGCCATTCGCCGGCCTTGGGATTACCGCCCCGTACTGTTCCTCGCTTTGCTGACGCCGCTGGCCATTGTATTTTCGTATCCGAGCGTATTTGTGCTTGGAGCGGCCCTGGCGGCGTTGCTGCCCACGCTTTGGCAACACCGCAGCAAAGCGCGACAAGTGGCGTATAGTATTTGGGCGGTCGTCACCGTCGGCAGTTTCGCGGCGATTTACTTGACGGTTATCCACGGTCAGATGCGCCATACCCATACGTTCATGCAGGAATTCTGGAAAAGCGCTTTTCCTCCACACGGGCCGGCCCTGTTCCTCTGGCTTCTTGATGCCCATATATCCAACATGATGAGTTATCCCTTTGGCGGCTCCAAGGGAATCGCGGTGGTAATTGCCCCGTTGGTTCTGCTGGGCGTGTGGCGCTTATGGAAAAAGCGGCGCAGGGCGGAACTGGTGCTTCTGGTTGGCCCGTTTGTATTAACATTTTTCGCAGCGTGGCTGCATAAATATCCCTACGGAGCGGATGCCCGAGTGGAGCAGCATCTGGTTGTGTCCATTACCCTGCTGGCAGCCGTGGGGGCCGTAACACTGGGGACATTAGCGGTAAGAAATTCCCGGAATGTCAGACTGTGGAGCTACGGGGCCAATATCCCGGTGGCCGTGATGGTCATTTTCGCCGTTGTTATGATCGGCAAAGATATCCGCTACCCCTGGCGAACGCCCGCACCGTTATTAGCGCAAAATTTTATTCGCAACGTGTTCCAGCACACCGGCCCGGACACGCAGATTG
Source organism: Planctomycetota bacterium (assembly GCA_021798635.1). The sequence goes on from JAJZGH010000041.1 coordinate 3,087, forward strand.
TCATTGTCAATAAGCATCCACTGCATTATTCGGTTCTGCTTTCCTGGCAATTGACTGTTGAATCGCACCGGTTTTTGATTCTGCCGGACCTGACTCCTCAATGGAAGGCCGCAGGAGCGGATGTTTGGCTTTTGCATTTTCATTTCAGCCACCCCATGCCGGTATCAGCAAAACTATTGGATCACGTTAAGCAAAACATCGGGCGCGGGCGGATCGCCGCCAATATTACGCGAAAGCTTTTTGAACCCTTCAGCGGCCACCCGCCGGTCTATATGCAGGCGGTACACATTGTCCCGCAGGCCCCGTGAACAATCGGAACGATTTATACGTGCAGCAATCAGCTATGCCCGAATGGCAAGCGCCTTTTCCAGGCGATCGCAGAAGCGATTGCAGAGCGTTTCCTGGCTGAGCCGTTCGCGCAGCAGATGCTGGGCATTGCGGCCCATTCGGTTCAGCTGGGCTTGCGGGGTGCTGCGAATGCGGGTGATCGCGGCGGCCGCACCCTCAGAATCGCCATGAGCAATCTGCCAGCCAATTTCATGTTCGTGAAAAATATCCGCAATGTGGCTCGGACTGGGACCCAGAAAAAGTATGGGCTTTCCGGCGGCCATGGCTCCGTAGATTTTGCACGGATGGATGATTCCCACCATGTTTTCCCCCAGGCTTACCAGATGCACATCGGCTGCGGACAGGGAGAATTTTAGCGATTCCAAGGGTTGATACGGTAGCGACAGTACATTGGTTAATTGATGCTCTGCAATACAGGCCTGAATTTGTCGCTTGCCCAGGCCGCCGCCGACAAAGACAAAACGCAGGTCGGCATCATCTTTAAGGGCTACGGCAGCATGAAGAATGGTATCCAATGGATTGGCGGGGCTGTGGTTGCCGCTGTACATGATCACAAATTTGCCTTGAAGGTTATGCTCAATACGGAAAGGGTTGTTCTGTGGCGGAACGGGTTCAATGACATGGTCATGCGGCCAGGGCGGATCAATATGGATTTTTTCAGCAAAGTTACCCCGCTTTGTCAGGCGATCAGCCATGAAGCGGTCCAGGGCAAATATGGCGCTGGATTCGCGGAGGATAAAGCGATTCACACACTCCAGCACGCGGGCGCGAATACTGCGCTCTTTTATTTTTCCCATCATGATAAGCTGATCAGGATTCAGATCCATAGCCCAGTACACAATCGGCACCTGCCGAAGCAGATGTATCCAGGCGGCCGCAAAGCCGATCATAGGCGGTGAGGTGCTGAAGAGAATGCCTTTCACTTTGGGGGTACATAAACCAATAAAAAAGCACTGAATCAGAAAACTGGCGGTTCCGATAATTCTTATCAGGAGATTCTTTTTACCGAAGGAGCTGAAGCGGAGCCGGCGAACATCCACGCCTTGCATGTTTTCGTGCAGCGGGTACTGCCGGGTGGCATCTTCATAACCGCGGCTTGAGGCGTAGACGCGAACCGCATGACCCCGCCTGGCCATGGCGATAGCGGCATCGGTTATGTGTTGGCCAACGGCCGCCGGGTCGGGCGCGAAGGTTTGGCTGAAAATCAGGAGAATTCCAGCCGAGGGAGAAGTTTTATTCGTCATGAGTGATGCGTCCGCCAAGCCACGGTGGGGTCCAACAAAGGTCCACTTCCGTTCATCGTGAAATGTACCATAATTTCTTTAATGTGCCGGGTAATTACGCGGGAACGTGTGATATTAAGGCATTTTTGCGGAGGTTACTGCCTGTTTCCCGCACGTGATGTGAAAGTTTGCTCATTATATTATCGTTATTGGGCTAATTGCTTACATGTTGGGCGTGTAATGGAATTGTTAAGCATGGGTTACGATCCCACTAAAAATCAAGTTGACATCAAGGTTATCGAACATTATCCTCAAAAGCCGTGTAGGAACGCCTGGAAGATGGAACTTTCCTTCGTCCCATAATTGGCGGGGACGAAAACGGTCGAAACCGTGGCGTTGGTTAGGGTATCCTTTTATAAGGAGACACATTATGGACAAACGATCCTTGGGTATTTTGCTCGGCGCAGCCGCCATGCTCGCCACCTCCGGCCTCACCTGGGCCGCCACTACTTCCGCAGGAAATGCGTATGCGCCGGATTCGGCACAGACCCCTGCACCGGCCATGAGCACGGAAAATGCTCCACCACTGATGAATAGTCTTGATCAAGTCAAGACCGGTGATTCATCGGTTGGGCAGAATTTACAAAGTGCCGGTATTGAAATCGGCGGATACGGGGAACTTGGCTATACTAAAGATTTTGGTAATTCCAACCCGATTCCCGGCCGTACATTCACCGGTGAGGCCCATAACAACCTCACGCTCAATGCCATTGATTTGTACATTGCCAAGACGATTAATCTGCGTGGCACGCAGATTCACCAGCAAGGTGTCGTCCTGGGCGGCATGATCGACATGCTGTATGGATACAATGGTGATTTCATCCATTCCAATGGCTTGAATTTCTATCACAGCAACAACGCCAACATCCAGACTTATCCGAAGTATCAATTTGATCTCCAGCAGTTGTATGTGGACGCAGGCTTTGCGTTGGGCAACAACGCCGCGATGCTGGTGCGCTTTGGCAAGTTTGACAGCCCGATGGGCTATGAACGCATCAATCCCACGAAAAATGCGTTTTATTCCCACTCCTTTGCCTTTGGCAATTTGACCCCGTACACCCAGACCGGCCTTCTGGCCAAGGCGGTTATCGGGCAGGATGTCTCCTTCTGGGCAGGCGTTACGCGCGGCTGGAATCAGACGTTCCGCGATAACAACACCGGAATTGATGGCTTGGCTGGTATCGGCTTTACGCCCAATAGCCAACTCAACGGCAAAGTCAATGTTTCCTTTGGCCCGCAGGATAACGGCACCAACAACCCCAATCGACTGGTGGTTGAGCCAATTCTCACCTATGTGCCGCCGATTCTTAACAACGCGTTGTCCCTCACGTCGGATACCGTGTTTTATTATGATGGCGCGGGAAACACGGTCAATGGCCAGGATAACGGCGCTTTTGATGAAGCGCTCTATCAGACCTATCGCTATAACCGTTTCATCAGCTACAACTTCCGTGAAGAGTATGCCTATTTTGGAACAGGTGTGGTTGAAGGCCTAGGCAATCAGGGGTCTGATGCCGGGGCTGATTTTGACCAATTTGGTGAAACGTCCAGCGCCCTGAATCTTGGCGAAGTGACCGTTGGCATCAGCCTCACTCCCTTCCCGGATAGTGCCATGTTCCGCACACTTGTGATCCGCCCCGAGCTGCGGGAAGATTTTGCTGATCATGCCTTGCTTAGCGGCGGCAAGCACTATCAGACCACGTTGGGCGTTGATGCGGTCTACAGCTTCTAAGCTGTAAATTATCTATACTTGTCTTAACACGAAGGGCGGCGAAATATAATTTCGCCGCCCTTTTTCATGACTGCCTGATTAACAGGCTCAAAAACGCCATGCGCCTTTTTATTGCGCATTGCTCCAGCCCCCCATGCCCGAAACATTGCATAAATTTATATATTATGCGGCTCTGCGCGGCATTCCCTGTCCCGTGATGACATCTTGGCACGCGCTTTGCTCTTAAAATCAATGGTTCTTGCATTTTTGAAGGAGAAACAAATGCGACCATTTAACACCCTGTTGGCCATGGCCGCTGTGTTGGCGACCGCTGGCCTGTCTCTGGCGGATTCGTCCACCACCACTCCGGCACCAGCGGCGGCTCCAGCGCCCGCCCCGGCACCCGCTGCAGCGCCAGCGGATACCAATCCCCTGCTGATGTATTCTCTGGACCAAATTAAGACCGGGGATACCTCTGTTGGACAGACCGTATCCAATGCAGGCATTGATATCTATGGTTACCTGGAATTGGGCTACACCGCCGACCTCGCCGGACCACCGGCTGCGGGCACCACCATTCCGGGCCGCGTCTTTGACACGGAATACGGCAACCATGTTCAGATGGATCAGTTGGATCTGACCATTGCCAAGGCCATTAACTTTTCGGATCCCAAGTATATCAAACGGGGTTGGGATATCGGCGGCCATTTTGAATTCATTTATGGGTATGATCCGTCCTACGGCGGTGACAGCTTCCATTCCTCTGGTCTGGATTTTGGCTACAATCCGTCGAGCGTATTTTCACCGCTTTACCAAGCTGATATTGAACAGGCTTATGTCACACTGGCCCTGCATCTCGGCGGTGCCGGTGATCTGAAACTCAAGGCCGGTAAATTTGTGACACTGCTGGGTGAGGAAACCATCAATCCCACCACCAATTACCTTTACTCGCATACCTATTCTTTCGGCTACATGATTCCCTATACGCAAACCGGCGTTCTGGCGGAATATGTGCCTAACAGCCAATGGACGTTCTACGGCGGTATCACCCGCGGCTGGAATCAGACTTTTTATGATAACAACAGCAGTGTCGATTTTCTGGGCGAAGTCGGCTACGCGCCAAATTCACAGTGGGACTTCATTGTTAATGTATCTGAAGGCCCGCAAGATGGAGCCATGGGCAATGCCACATTAGGCAATAACAATGACTACCGCACGGTCGTTGAACCCTTGATCACCTATACGCCGCCGATACTCAACAATGCGTTGACCCTGGTTTCCGATACTGTTGCCGCGTATGACGGTGCCGGCAACAGCACCAACGGCAATCAATCTTCCGGCTGGTTCAGCGAAGCGCTGTATCAGAACTATGCTCTTAACAGCTACTTCAGCTTTACCACCCGTGAAGAATATGCATACGTCGGATCGGGCCTGGGCAGTGCAGGAATTGGAATTAATCCCTTCGGTATTGAAAATTACACCAACATGGCCGACCTGACTTTTGGTGTAAAGATTACTCCATTCCCCAATGGCAGCCTGAGCAAGAATTTCTACATTCGTCCGGAAATTCGTGAAGATCTGGCTGACCATGGCGTGTTTAACGGCTATCACTACCAGACCACGTTTGGCATCGACGCGATCTACCAGTTCTAAGATCGTTTCACATACTGAAAGCCGGTTAAAAATCATGGGCGGCGGAGCTTATCACTCCGCCGCCCTTTTTTTTGCGCTAATTGCATAACCCCCCCCCCGTGATTGTTTACCCTACGCCGGGGCAGCGCAAGACCAGCCCGATTGAATCCCAATGCACCCTCCCACCATCGCGGAATTCCTTGCCCAACTGCCGGTGATTGATTAACACCCATGAACCGTTACGCGTACCAAATTAAAGGTACCTGACACCTTTTATTCAAAATCGGCGCGCGGCGATGGATCGGCTGGACTGTGGTGCCGCGCGTAAAAAAAGCAGCTGGTCGGCTTGCGCCGAAAATTGCCTGGTATTTTATTGCCGTTGATTTTTATGTATGCACATCGCATCAGCCATTGATGGATTCGATTTGCACGCCGATATACCGTTGACGGTGGCCTACGCGGCGGTGGAAGCCTTTGCGGCGGGTGAAACGTTCAACGAAAATTTTATCAGCCTTCATTTCGCCGATGATTTTTGCGGTGACGGATGCACCGGCCACAACCGGCTGGCCGATCTTCACGCCGCTGTCATTTGAAACCAGCAGAATCTTATCAAATGTCAGTGTGGTGGCACCTTCCGCCAAGGGGCGGAGATCAATTTCCAGCTTATCGCCGGGTTCAACTTTGAACTGTGTACCACTGTCTTCAACGATTGCGTAAGCCATATAGCGGCCTCCCTGGTTCAATACAACGCCCAAACGCCCCGGTAATCCCGGTAACTCGGCGAAAGCCCAGTAGTATGCGGTAAGATCAGGCTTAAATCAAGCCGTCAGCAGACGCTACTTTTTCCCGCGGGCGGCGGCCGGCTTTTTCACCGGGCCAAGGGCGGCTTGCGCGGCCAGTTCTACGGCCCAGGCGGATGCACGCTTGTTTTTGTCCGCATGGCTCAAGGTGGACAACTGTTTGGCTGCGGCGGCCAGAACATCGGCTTTGTTGGTCTTTTCGGCAACGGCCAAAATTCGCCAATACGCCATCATACGCACAACCGCCCGATCTGATTTCGTTCCGGCAAGAAGCGCCTGGGAAAGCTGTTTGGGAGAACCCTTGAGCGGTGCCCAGCGCGTCAGCCAGGCTTGGGCAAAATAATCATCAGGCGTACCGATAATATTCATCAGTGCCGAGGTAATTTTCTTTTTGAGTGTACCGATTGCCTTGCTCTGATCGGTCGCCGAAGCGCTGGGTGCTGCTGAGCTTTCAATAGCCGGAAGCACGGCCAAACTTCGGGCCAGCACGCCGGCTGCCAGCATTTGCCGGCGCGCGGGCACGGACGTCAGGCTCGTGGCGAGGTTGGAAAGGGATTGTGGATCACCCGGGCAGAATCCATCAACATTGAAATATCCCGCATTCACTTCCATGCCACCCAAGCCGGGGACAATTTCCGATTGCATAATAGCCAGTGGATTGGTAATAACTTCCACCTGTCCGCCGAGGATGGAAATCGGATTGCTCAAAATCAGTCGTCGCAGTTCACCCTGATCCACGCGGTATCGCACGGTAATACCGCCCTGCGGCTCCAGGCGCAGAATGGGCGGATTATTGTCCACGGCATAAACGCCCAACGCTGAATTATTAACGCCTTGAATACTGCCTGCCATGGCAATACCTGTTGTAATCGCGGTATTGGCACCGACCGCCAGCGTGCACGGTGAGGTGTTGTAATAGTGAACCCGCAGATACATGGGATCACCGGCGGTGATAAACCGATTGGACCAGTCGGTTGTGACCAGCACGATTTTGTCCGGATGATCCAGTGCATCCAGCATGGATTTGGGATAACCGGCAGCCGCGTGGCGGATCGCCGCCCCCGGCTTCGATGGCGTAAGAATAATGCCCAGATTCGCAGCCGCCTGCGTTACATCCAGGGTGGGCAGCGCCGGCAGGGAAGAATTCCAAAGTTGCGCGAGAATTTTGCCGGCCTGTTTCTTCTGATGGTTGGTTGCCAAAATGCGGGCCACGCCCAGCAGCGCGTAGGGATCATTCCCGGCCTTTTTCAAATGGGTCAAAGCCGCGGCGGTGTAACCTTGTCGCAGCAATTGCCAGCCGCGAAGACGGTAATATTCCGGTGCGCCGCCCGGGAGCTTTTTTTCAAGATTCGCAACCCGATGGGCAATATCCTGGGGAAGTTTGGAGTTGTAAAACAGATCCAGCCACACATCATCGGCCTGCAGCGAGGTATTTTTGGGATCGGCTTTAATCGCCGCAGCCAGGCGATGGTGAATGCGCGCCAGCAGGGCTTGAGCGGTCGGGCCGGAAACAAAATGTCCCGCCGTGCGATGGGTCAGGGCAATCATCAATATGGGGGTAAGGGGGTGCTTCAAAGCCAGCAATTCGCCCATATAAGCCTGATATTGGTCATTCTGCCCCGCGATCGCCCAATAGGCAGCCAGGTTGGCCGCCAGCGTGGGGGATATACTCATGTGCCCTTGCTGATACTGGCGAATCGCAGCATCGGACCAGGAGGCGGCCTGTTTATAATCATGAGCATCGGCAAGAATATCGGATACAGCGGAAAGTGCGTCCGGCTGGTAGGGATCAGCCTGCAATGCATGCAATAGGGCGTACAGCCGCTGGGATGTCGGGGCATTCTCCGCCGCCAAAGTACGCGCCAGGGCCTGCCAGGCTGTCAAATTCGCGGCGTTGAGTTTAACGGCACGGATGTACATATTTGCAGCTGAATCTTTTCGCCCCTGGGCTTCCAGCAATCCGCCGATTCTTTGCGCCATGGCGCTACGTACCTGGCTGTTAAAGGCCTTGTGCGACAGGACAGTGCGGTAGACAGAAATTCGACCGGCCACGGTTTGCCGCCGCGCTGCGATAGCGTCAAAAAGCTGCACTTGGGCGGTGATATCATTGGGCTTCAGATTGACTAATTTCTGCAAAACCCTGGCGCGCAGTGCAGGGTCGCCATTGGCCTGGGCGGCTTCCGCCAGAAGTCGCAGGGCGGTGGCGGATGTTGCGTCGACGTGTTGCGCTTCTTCCAGCAACGTCACCGCCTGCCGTGCGGCAATATTGGCCGGAAGACTAAGATTGCGGCTGACGGTGCGCGCATCATCAATAAGTTGCCCCGCCAGCAGATGCTGCGCTGACCCGCGCCCTTGAGCGTGAACCATGCCAAGCGGTAAGCTTGCCGCCCCGGCCGCGAGCATAAGGGCTATTACTCTTTTGCGCAAGTGAAAGATCATCATGGCAATCCTTTTTAACCGATTCATTTTACTTCATAGTAACCGCACGCATTACGTGCGCCGAGTCCGGCCTGGAATGCCGGTCATTTCGGCTATTCAGCGGGTACGACCCGTGACGAAAGTACCTGCTTTATATCGGTCAGAATCAATATGGTCAATGCCGTAATCCGCGATTTTACCGGAATTGCAGTCGGATGAGTTGCCGGTGCGACAAAATCACGCCGTTTTTCCCAAGGTCCAATAACGTATGCAGTCCCGAAAGTGACAGCAATCCGGGCATGTTCTGGAGATAGTCTTAAGCTCGGCTGGCACGGACATCGCCGGCGCGGGCGGCTTCGGTGTCAATATTCAGTTCGATCTGATCCAGGTGCCGGGAGAAGGTTTCATCGGTTTTTCTGGCGTCTTCGATGGCCCGCAGGGCGTGCATGACGGTGGTATGATCGCGGCCGCCAAAATACCCGCCGATTTCCTCCAGCGAATGGCGTGTTTTGCGCCGGGCAATGTACATGCAGACCTGCCGGGGAAGTACGACAAATTTATGCCGTTTTTTGCTTTGCAGGTCAGAGAGCCGCACATTATAGAAAACCACAACCTGTTGCATGATGGTTTGAATCGATACCAGCCGTTCGGAGGGCGGAGTCATATCTCCCAGAGCCATGGCGGCGATGGATTCGTCATATTTCCCGCCATTGAGCATGGCATAAGCCTGCACCTTGGTCAAAGCGCCTTCCAACTCACGGATATTATTTTCAAACCGGCGGGCGATCATTTTGACCACTTCATCGGGCAATTCAATACCCCGCAGTTCGGCCTTTTTCCGAACAATGGCATAGCGTGTTTCATAACACGGTTTTCCAACCGGGGCGATCATGCCGTTGCTGAAGCGCGATACCAGCCGCTGTTCGAGTTCGGGAATTTCCGATGGGTGACTGTCGCTGCTTAAGATAATCTGCCGGCCCTGCTGAAAAAGCGCATTAAACGTGTGGAAGAACTCTTCCTGTGTGCGATCATGGCCTTTCAGGAAATGAATGTCATCCACAATCAGGACATCCACACTGCTGCGGTAGATATTTCGGAACTGCATCATATCACCGGATTGCACGCATTCCATGAAATGATTGACAAAATTATCGCATGACAGATACACAATTCGCATATCCGCCTGGCGCTTCAGCAATTCCTGGCATGTGGCCTGAAGGAGATGCGTTTTTCCCAGGCCCGGGGCACCGTGAATAAACAAGGGGTTGTAGCTTTTACCGGGCTGACCGGCCACAGCCATGCACGTGGCGTGGGCGAGCTGGTTGGTGGGGCCTACGACGAAATTATCAAATACATAATCCGGCGACAAAATCACGTCATTGTAAATATTGGCTAATTTAGTCGGTACGCCACCCACGGTACCGCAGACAAAATTAATGGTTACGAGTTTACCCGTGACGGCTTGAATAGCTTCATTAAAAATATCGCGACACCGCATGGTGAGATATTGCTGCTGCACCGATGAGGCGCAACGGACGGTCATGACACCGGAATTAAAATCCAGCGGTGAGAGTTCAGAAAACCATTGCCGCACCATGGCGGAATGGAGGTTTTTAATATAGGTGATCACTTCATTCCAGATGCTTCGTGCACTGGTGACATTGTCCATGTTTGACATTACCCGGCTCCTATTTTTCCGGGTGAATTCAAGGCGCAAAGCGCCCCTCACCCTGCGACCAGGCGCGATGGTCGATCCGGAAAAGCCTGAAGGAATTTTACAATTTATTAGGTTCGCATCCTGCGGGGAAAATCATCATGCACCCAGACCGGATTAACCGGCCTAAGCATTGCATGCGATACCGACTTCATTCACTTCCACCCGGCCAAACATCCTTGCATGGCCGATTCACATGTACTTCCATCCCAGCCTTCGTGTATGCATACTCTGCTACAGCTTCCGCCGATAGCAGCGTGTGCACGCACACAGGCGGTGATTTGGGCGAATTCGGCGTTCACCGCACTCGCTTAACCACAGATACAAAGATACGCATGAGAACGGGCGCTGTCAATGGCAAATCTTAATGTATTAAAAACCCGCTGTTTACAAACAGATTCCGCATATCCCGGCCGCCGTTCCCGCACAAAATCGCCGAAGTGCTCCGGGGAGGGGCACCGGAGTTTTTCATGCTCACCAACCCTTCTGCTTACCGCGCCATACCGGCATGAATGCCTGGGCGCGGAGGGACGCTTTTCATATATTGATCTCTAAACTAGTATATATTTATATATGACCGCGCACAGCACATGGAGCCTTCCGCCCGGTCAGGCCCCGGTCATGGCTTCGGAGCCGTATTTGCGCAGCCGCAGATACCGCTGATCCACCAGATCCTCCGACGAGACGGTCTTGAGTTCCCTTAACGCCCGGTCAATGTAACGTTCCAGCGCTTCGGCGGCGGCCCGGGGATTGCGGTGTGCCGCACCCAGCGGCTCGCGTATGACATCATCAATAATGCCGGTCTGCTTAAGTTCTTTGCTGGTAAGTTTCAAGGCTTCAGCCGCATCGGCGGCATTGGCTGAACCCTTCCACAATATACCGCTGCAGCCTTCCGGTGATATCACGCTGTACCACGCGTATTGCAGCATCGCCAGGCGGTCTCCCACACCGATGCCCAAGGCCCCGCCGGAGCCGCCTTCACCGATGACAATGCAGATAATCGGAGTGGGTAAAACCGCCATTTCCCGCAGGTTCAGCGCAATAGCCTCCGCCACGCCACGCTCTTCCGAGCCTAAGCCGGGATAGGCTCCTGGCGTATCAATAAAGGCCACAATCGGCAATCTGAATTTTGCCGCCAGTTGCATTTTTAATAAGGCCTTGCGATACCCTTCGGGATGCGCGCAGCCAAAATTGCAGGCGATTTTTTCCTTGGTATTTCGCCCTTTCTGGTGGCCCACCAGCATGACCTTATGTGTGCTGATTCTACCGGTGCCGGTCACAATGGCTTTGTCATCACCGTAGCGGCGATCGCCGTGGAGTTCTTCAAATTCCTTGACGATCAAATCAATATAATCCCGGGTCTGCGGGCGGGCTGGATGGCGCGCCACCTGCACGGTTTCCCAGGCGGAAAGATGATCATACGTTTTTTTCATCAGCGCCGTGAGATTGTCGCGCAAACGCATAATTTCAGTGTTGTAATCCACCCCCTTCTGCTCCTGAATGACCACCAACTCCTGAATCTGCCGTTCTAATTGCAGCATGGGCTGCTCGAAACTCAGTCCCAGTTGGGCGCTGCGGGGTGCCGCGTCGGTGGAAGTGGTTGCAGGTGTTTCCGTTTTTTCAGCGGCGCGTGACGCCTTTGATGCCGCCGGCGTAACGCCGCCGCTTTTTTTTGCTGTGGATTGCCTGCTTTTTTTACTGCGTGCGGTTGCCATCGTTGACTCCTGTTTACCCAAGCGCGCCGCGTTGCGCCTTAAGGTGGATTTTATCACCCCGGACGGAAGTTCACCAATTATCCGCTTACGATGACTTTATCTTACCTGGCCTTTTCTCGTAACGCAGGAAAGAACTGGAATCTTATTAAGCCGTTGGGCTTGCTGATTTGGAGGCATTGTCGATAATTCAGCCTGCGGAAGCCGCACGCGGCCAATCCGCCCTGAATTGATAAAAGGCGACGGAGTTATGGCTTTACCCAATCAACCCCTGCCGGTGCTGCGGTTTGCCGGAATCATTGCCGGGAACAACGCGATGCTGGCGGCGGCGCGGCAACATCTTTCCAACTGCTACGGTCCCATTGATGATCAATCGGAAATTATCGCTTTTAATTTTACCGCCTACTATGAAGACCAGATGGGCACCGACCTGCTGCGGCAATGGGTGCGGTTTGCAACGCTTTGTCAGCCACAGTTGCTGGCCCAGTGCAAGCTGGAAACCAATAAAGGGGAGTTACGGCTGGCGGAACAGTTTCCCGGTACCGCTCTGCGGCCGATTAATATTGATCCGGGATACGTCTCGCGCACGAAAGTGATTTTGGCAACCACCAAAGATCACAGCCACCGGGTTTATCTGGGGGAAGGGATTTTTGCGGAAGTAACGCTGCATTGGACCGCGACAGGCTGGGCACCGTGGCCCTGGACCTACGCGGATTATCGCACGCCCACGGCCCAGGATTTTTTTCTCCGATGCCGGGAAGCCTATGTAAAACAACTGCCGGCGGCGGCTGGTGCGCTATAAATCCGCCGCGGCAGATGGACTGGTTCTTTGAGGTTCATGGATGCTCCAAATCGCGTTGGGATTATTTTTCAGCAGTCTGGTGCTCTGCGTGCTGGGTACGGCGTTTGTGCGGCGCTATTCGGCACGCATCGGGTTGATTGATCAGCCGGGATTGCGCAAGGTGCATGACGTTCCCATCGCCCGCAGCGGGGGAATTGCCATATTCTGGGCCATTGGCATTCCATTAATTATCGGCATCGCGGCGGCGGGTTTGTTTGCTCACAAACCTCTGGAAGATTATTTGCCCCCATCCGTGCGCCTGTATCTGCCAGGCCTGGCTGCCCATCGGCTGCTGGCGTTGTGGCTGCTGGTGTGCACTCTGGGAATTCATATTGTCGGGCTACTGGATGATCGTCATGCCATGGCGGCTGTTCCGAAATTGTTGTGGCAATTGCTTATCGCGGCGGCTTTGGTGGGCGGTGGGGAATGTATTCAGACCGGTGGGTTCCGGGTACTGACCTTTATGGATCATCTGTTTCCCGGCGGGGAATTGCTTTCGGCGGCCGCCAGCGTGTTGTGGATTGTGGTATTAACCAATGCGTTTAATTTCATGGACAATATGGACGGCCTGTCTGCGGGTGTGGCGGCGATATGCGGGTCGCTGTTTTTTATCGGCGCCATGCAAACGCACCAATGGTTTATCTGCGGGTTGCTGCTGCTGTATGTCGGCGCGGCGACGGGTTTTCTGTTTCATAATTTTCCGCCGGCAAAAATATTTATGGGCGACGGCGGCAGTATGGTGCTGGGCTTTTTTCTGGCCGCGTTGACCATTCGCACCACGTTTTACGCCGGCCACGGGCGATGGTATGCGGTGCTTATGCCGCTGCTGGTGGCGGCGGTGCCGCTGTATGATTTTGTGGTGGTATGCCTGTTGCGGCTGCAACGACGGCGTAGTCCATTCTTAGGAGATACCAATCATTTTTCACATCGCCTTACGCGACACGGCTTTTCCAGGCGCGGCGCGGTGCTGGTGATTTATGCCGTCACATTGGCCAGCGGGTTATCCGCCCCGCTACTGGCCGAGGCCAACGGATTTGAGGCGGCGATTATCGGGGCGCAGTGTTTAAGCGTGTTGATCATTGTAGGAATTCTGGAACGCCTGGGGGAACACGTGCAATGAATCAGGCGCAACGCAACATCGCAGGGTGGATGGCCCTGGCCGGATTGCTGGTGATCATGGGCGTGCGTCTGACCATACCAGAACCGATCGGCGACGGAGTATGGAGCGGCACGGTAGCGTTTTTGCACACCGGGTCTTCCACCGTGGGCAACCTGACCGGCCCGGCGGAAGTCATAGGACTGGGAATTCTATCGCTGCTGATCTGCGGCGCAGCGCTGCTGGCGGCAGAATCTATTTCCCCATGCAGATGGGTGCAGCTTGGCATGATTACCGGTGTGCTGGCGGCAGCGGCGGCGGCTATATTCACAGCGGCTAATCGCTTTGCCGCTCTGGTTGGGGTCTTTGATCTGGGAATGGCGCTATTAAGCGGATGGACCGCGGGAATTTTATGCCATACTCCCCGGCGTCGGCGGCTGGTCATCGCCGTGCTGGTGGGGTTGCTTTGTGCCGTAACGCTTAAAGGAATCTATCAGCGGTATGTGGAAATTCCGCAGACGATCCATTATTTTCAAAAGCATCAACAGCAATGGCTGCGCCAATCCGGTATGCAAGACAACAGCACGCAGGTGAAATTATTTATCAGCCGCTTGAAAAGCGCGGAGGTCAGCGGGTTTGGAATTTTAAGTGACGGATTCGCGGAAATATTATGTCCCCTGTTGCTGCTGGGGCTGGCGCTGGCCGTGGCGGGGTTGTTATCAAAACCGGGCGTAACAACCTTGGTGTCAACGCCGGGGAAAAAAATACGAGGCAACGCCCCAGTGGCGGGAAAGCAGCCGCAGGCGGGCGATCTGAATTTACCCGATCACCTGGTGCTGGGTGCCGTGCTGCTGCTGATTTCATTGGCCGGTATCGTGGTAGTGGTGTTTACCGGCAGCAAAGGCGGGGCGGCAAGTTTTGTGATTTGCCTTGCAGTTCTGGCCTGGGCATCGTGGAAGCAAAGGTGGCTCGCCGGGCATAAGCCACTGGCCGTGGCGACGGTGCTAGGGCTGGCAATTTGCGGAACATTGGGGCTTGTGACCTATGGCGTAATACATCATGGCCTGCCCACCAAGGACCTGCTGTATCGCTGGGACTATTGGACCGGAGCCATGCGGATGATTCAGCGCCATCCGATGACAGGGGTGGGGCTGAACAATTTTGGATACCACTATACGCAATTCAAACCTCCCAGTGCGCCGGAAGATGTTAAAGATCCGCACAATATGTTTATCCGCATTGCGGCGGAAGCCGGGGTGCCGGCGGCGATTGGTTTTGCGGCTCTGGTTTTATGGGGATTTTTGAGCACCCTGTGGAAAAAATCGGAACTCTCCGATGGAGAAACTCCGCGGGAAATTCCCGCAGCGGCGTTGATCCTTTTGGCGCTGGTGTGGTGGGCGGGGCGGTTGGCAGTCGATCATCCCGGATTTGGTGCCAAAGGGGTTGCGACTTATCAACTGGCGCTTTCAGCGCTGTACGCGGGGGCGGCGGTGGGAGGCATGCTCTTGGCCAATCGGTTATTGCGTGTGATACATCCCCGGTATCAGGTGATTGTGGCTAATGCCGCCGTGCTGGGGGCGGCGGGAATGGTGCTTTATGATCAGATCAACATGGCCCTGGCCACCGGCCCGGCGGCCATGCTTTTCTGGATGATTCTGGGGACATTCGCAGGACAGAGTGCGGGCCGGCAGCGACTGGAACAGAATTCTCCCGCTCCGCCCGGCAGCACGCGCCGTGCTGCTAACATAATTCTGGGCGGAGCGCTATGTATTTCCGCACTTATTCTCGCCGCCGTGGTTTGGGTGCCGACGGTGCGCGGAACGTTTCCGTGGGACGCATCGACTTATCGCCATACCTATAAACAGGCGATAGCGAAACATGATTGGCCGCAGGCGCTTCAAGCAGCGGATGCGGTATTAGCGCGTGATACACGGTCGCAGGGGTGGTTGCAGCGGAAAATCAGCGTGGAGATGCAAATGGGAATAAATCCACGGCAGACCGTACTTACGCTGCTGGCGATCAACCGCACCGACGCGCGGGTGCGATTGCCGTATGCCCAGACCAGTCGGGCGGGCCTGACCGTAACGCAGCGGATTGCGCAATTGAAACTGGCGTTGCAACTCAATAACGCGTTGGCAAAAAATGAGGTTGAGCGCTTGTCACCGCGGGAAGTGGCGAAGATACACGCCGAGATTAAAAAATTAACCGCCGAGATCTCTGTGCGGTAGAGACTTACAAACGGCGGTACATCTGTTCCGGATGTTCGGCATGTTGGGCGGCTAATTCCACATAGTGCTGATTGTTGGAGCGCATGTCGTTTAGTTCAGCTTCTCTTACCGGGCGGACTATTTTTGCCGGGACACCCATGACGGTTTGCCCATCGGGAATCACCATTCCGGGTGACACCACCGCACCGGCTGCAACGATGCAGTTTTTCCCCACCACCGCCCCACCGAGGATGACTGCTTTCATTCCAATAAGTGTGCCCTCGCCTACCGAAGCGCCATGTACCACCGCGCCGTGGCCAATGGTTACGTTGTCACCGATAACCAGCGGTTGGTTATAGTCACAATGCAGCACGGAATTTTCCTGTACATTAACCGCCCGGCCCAGACCAATGGGTGCCACATCACCGCGGATGGTTACGCCAAACCAGATACTGCAATCCGCACCCAGGGTCACGTCGCCGCAAATCACGGCATTAGTGGCCTGCCAATGCTGGTCAACACGTTGCATCCGGGCGTTGCTGATATAGTTGCTCATGCCCTTATTATGCCCAAAGAGAGGGTCTTATAAAAGTCCGGGGCTGGCGATATATTCATATAAGCAAATAAATGACCAGTTTGGGCTGTGAAAATGAGCAAAACGGTTGTAATAAAAAATCGACAAAAAAATCTTTCGTTTCAACTTTTTAATTGCTATACTTTACGAAACCAAGTGTGGTTGCCTGTCGTATTTGATCTTATGTTGATCGTCGGCAGCAGGCTGCGGAATTAATTCCGCAGCCACCAACGCTGGCCAAACGGTGGTTTCCGACGTCCTATTATGGGGTCTGCAACACCGGTGGTAAGGGAGGGTGCTTTTGGAGCTGGAAATGCTGAAGTTATCGCGTAAAAGCGAGATTGTGAAATAAAGATACAAAGTAGCTGACGTAAATGTTTGCAAGGTGTAGGTTTTTGTCGACCCCCCATATATCGTCGGCAGCAACCTGAAATGTAAATCAATGGAACCGGACGGCAAACAGGATGTTGCCCCCGAATTTTAATGAGGTAAGGCCTATGAAAACCCAAAAGGAATTGACCATGAGTGTGCATCACAAGAAACCGCGCAGTGCCGGTGTCTCCGTGCTGGTGTATGACCGTCCCCTGCATCCGGAATTAATTTCCGCGGATATTCGCCGCGCCAGGGCTGTGGGTGAATTTGATGTCAATATCTGGCTGTTAAACAACGGTGGCCACATGCTGGTCATTACCGGCCCGCACACGGTTTGTGAACTTTGCTGCTTCCCGAATAAATCTCTTCCGGAACGCGGCCTGTTGGAACGCATTCCCTGCAAGGGCGATAAACTTTATGATGTCGCTCTGGGTGAAACGCATCATTATTACCTGGCTATTAATGAAGAGCACGTGACCGATACACTGTTTGAAAATTCGGTTGCCGAGCTGCTGCGCATTGCCGACGAACAAAACGGCGTCGTTTCTCACCGAAAAAATGAACTGGGCGAAACCGTTGGTTTATCCGTCGTGGTCACACAGTTGCACCGCCGGGCTGTGCATATTGAGGGTTTCCACCTTCTCAATGACGCTCATGTTCTGGTGCGTACGCAATCGGTGGTAGAGCCTACGCGATAATTCGCCAGAAGCCTGAGTATTGAGAAGTGCCAAAATGTCGCACCTGCACTGCCCCTTGGCAGGTGTGTTGGCGAATTTTCATAGCGACACTATGGCCGATCAGATAAAATAAATCAGCGGCGAAGGGCAACGCCTAAACGTGCCAGTCGCCGCTGATTATGGGGCATAGTTCATTTAGCAGACAGCGGTAGACTGGCTGTCATGCTGTTTGGATCTCGGCTGCCCAGGCTTTTTTCAGCCAAGCTTGGGGAATACGGGTCGTCCCGGTGGGGTCGGTCAGAGTTTCCTCAAATTCCGTTCCCGCCCGATAGCCGCCCTGCGGCAATTGCCGGCAAAAGCGCACGAGGCACAAAACCAACATGCCCCCGCCTTCGCGAAACTGCAAAGGTGCAACGACATATTCATTTTCCTGTAAACGGCGGCGGGTTAAAAACCCCATCCCTTTCAGCGAAACATCTTCGGTATTCACTCGAAAGGCTGCGCTCCGGGGCCGTTCAGGTCGCGGAAGACGCTTTAACCACATAATTTGCTGCACAGGCCGCCGCCGATGCTTGCGGCCCAGAGATTCCCCTTCAGTCTTCAAATTTTCAATAATTTGAAGAATCTGTTTTCGCTCATTGATAGATAAATTAGTCGCGCTCACCGCACTGCTCCGCACAGGATTCTTGCCAACCGTATGTTATCGAACCAAAGCAGAAAAAAGGTTTACGAATTCTTCACAGAATTTAATTTGAGCCAAACTTTAATCCTTTACGCGTCTGCGGGCCGATAATCAATATGTTTTGTTTTACTGCAATCCATAAAATACCGGTCAAATGCGCGACATTGGCACGGCATCCCAAAAGGGGCTTTTCGGTCCCTGGTCAAAGATTTTTGTGCTATTGTCCAATTCTGTTCCTATAATAAGGCCTGAAGAGTTATCTTGAATTGCGCCGGCAGGGCGCTATGCTGTTAATTAGAAAGTGAGTGACCACATGGGGTGTTTTCTCGTTATTTTTGGATTTTTCTGGCCGCGGGCCATGCTGGTGTTGCTATGGCTTTTCTCGGCCTATCCGCAACGGGCGTTCCATGGCATGTTGTTTCCGTTGCTGGGATTTATTTTTCTGCCCACGACCACGTTGGGATATGAGCTGGCGATGAACTGGAGTTCCCACGGGATAACGGGGCTGTGGTGGATTTTGCCGGTCGTGGGATTGCTCCATGATCTGGGACATTTGGGTTATTCCAGCAGTTGGAAAAACCGCCAGGCGGCGTAGGGACACGAGGAGGTAGAATTTAGGAGTGAGGAGTTAGAAGAGTCTGGAAGCCCTATGCTTTCAAAAAAAAGGTGTCAGGTACCTTTTCTTCTTTAACGCCGTGCGTCCGCAGAGCACCGGATGATTAATCCGGTGGTTTATCCAGTGCCGCAAACCGACCACCGGGTTATCACCACGGTGCTCCAGGACGCGATGTTCCGTCGTCGGAACCCGGCTATTACTGGGACAGGTTCCTGGGGGGAACGGTTACAAATTCGAGATTTGATATTTGAGATTTGAAATTCCGGATTCCAGAGCGCAGCGGAGTTAATGCGCGTCGCGCGGATGCTCAGGCGGCATGGGGCGCGGGGGTGTGGTAAAATCGGGTTATGTTGATTGATACACATTGCCATCTTACCTACGAGGGTCTGGAAGAGCGGCAGGCGGAGGTGGTGCGGCGCGCGACTTTGGCGGGCGTGCTTCGGATGATCTGCATCGGGACACATCCGGCGGATCATCCACGGGTGCTGGAAACACTTGCCGCGCATGGACAAGTGTTTGGCGCGCTGGGAATTCACCCGCATTATGCCGGCGAGGCGGCGGAGAATTTTGTCGATGAATTGCAAGTCGCGATTGGCAGTTCTGCCAAGGTATTGGCGGTGGGTGAATGCGGACTTGATTATCATGGCAACTCTGCCTTGCCGCAGGCGCAGAAAATTGTTTTCCAGCGGCAGATTGACCTCGCTGAACAATTACGTATGCCGATGATTCTACATGTGCGCGACGCCCATGCGGATGCTTTAGAAATCATGCGAAAGCACACCACCGTGCGCTTTGTGGTGCATTGTTTTACCGGCACGCCGGAGGAATGTGCGCGGTGGCTGGAACTGGGAGCGTATATAGGCTTGACCGGAATTATTACGTACAAAAATGCTCCGGATGTACGGGCCGCGTGCAAGCTGGTTCCGGAAGATCGTTTACTGATTGAAACCGATGCGCCTTATTTAACTCCGCAGGCGGTGCGAAAAATAAAAACTAATGAGCCGGCATTTACCGCGTATGTGGCCGAACGTGTCGCCGCCGAACGCGGCTGGACGCTTGAACAAACCGGTGAAATAACGTCCGCCAACGCGGTACGACTTTTTGGCCGGGCGTTGGTGGAATAATTAAAATCGCTTCAGGATGGTGGCCGAAATAAATTCCCGGTTTGGCGTGCACTCTCACGCGGTACCACCGGCAAAGCCGACGGCTACGTGGGGGATGGTAAACCGGATGGTGAGGAAATTATTGGGGATCTGTTCTTATGCGGCCGGCTTTTCCAGCAGGGCAAGGATCTTTTCCAGAGAGGCCGCGATGCCATCCATACGCGGATTGATTTCCAGAGTCTTGTAATAATAGCGCCGCGCATCGGAAAAATGTCCCAGGTGAGCGTGGCAATGGCCCATTCCGGCCATGGCTCCGAAATGCTGCGGAATAATGGCCAGGGTTCGGCGGCAATCCTCAATGGAATCGGCATATCGTTCCGCCAGATAACCCGCAATGGCGCGCTGATTATACGCCTCGGCAAAACCCGGATCGGCCTGAACGGCGAGGTTAAATTTTTCCGTTGCCGTGTCAAGATTTCCATGCTTGAGATGGTGTGCACCGCAC
>JAJZGH010000042.1 GCA_021798635.1 Planctomycetota bacterium
GAAAAAGCCAAACGCGATCAGCGAGGGAATGGCCACCGCCAGGCCGCCGAAAGTATGCCACAGTGCCGTGGCGATACCCACCGACAAATCTGAAACTTTGGCCTGCCCACCGGCATGATGCAGAGCGTTAAATGCTTCAATCATACCAAGCACCGTTCCTAAAAGCCCGATCAGCGGCCCGATGTTTCCAATAACATTAAGCATCTCGATACGTCGAAATAAATTGGCACTATTTTCCGATAGCGCGCTTTCCAACCCTTCCCGCATGGCTCCATAGCCCAGGTGTGCCCGGCGAATGCCCGCCTGCATCGCCTTACTGACAAAAGATTGATCAGCGGCGGTGAAATCAATGAGTTCCTTGAGCTGCCGCGAATCAATAAGGGATCGGATATGCTCGGTGGTTTCAATGGGGGCGATTTTGCTTTCACGCAGGTGCAGAACGGCATCAAAGATCAACGCGATACTGGCCAGGGAGCAACCTGCAAGCACCACGATAACTGTAATATCCAAACCCCATAGGATCGGATTGGGGTGATAAGTTCCCGCACCCCCGCCACCGCCGGCGCTTTGAGCCATGGCCGTGCGGCTCAGGGCCAGAAGCGTACCGCAAAACAAGACGCCAAGAAGCATGATGCGGGAGCGGGAATGAGCATAACGACTGAACATAAAAGGACTCCTTTGAATTTATTATCGGCTAAAGCCGGGTAATTACCTTTAATTCCAATGGCCCATTGGCCGTCGGATGTTATAATCTATTCCTTAATAAGACGGTATTGTCCGCCGGTTTCCTTGGCGATTTTCTTCAAAGCACCCGCATAGAGGCGCAACTGCGCCCTAAATTGTCGGGAATGCCCGTTCAGAAACGTGTAGGTAAACACATGGGTGCCATGGATATCCATGCGTTTCACATAATCCGCGAGGCTCGGATTAAAGCCGCCATTGGTAACAAAATAGACAATTTCCGGATGCAGTTGAAAGGCCATGCGAAAGGCATTTGCATACACGTTTAGACGACCGCGGGCCGCACCGGCGGGATGTATTTTGGAAAATTGGGTCTGGAACATTTTTTTCGCTGGCATAGTGGCGTGCACGAGGCCCAGATTATCTAATGGCCGGGCTTGCCGACTCACTAGAATTACTGAAAACCGCTGGATTGGAACCAAGTGACTCACCGATTGCCGCAACTTCCGGGCAACCAGTTCAAAATTATAGAGCATTAATCCAGAGTGATCGATGATATAAACAACGCGCGTGGCATTGCCGCCGCGGCCTAAAAACCGCGAGGGCGGTCCCGACCCCATGCCCCCCCCGGGAATACCGAACGAAGCCAGCGGCCCGCCCGAAGCTCCCCCCTGCGGCCCAACGGCAATAAAACTTAGCGACTTGGTGGCCGAAGAATTTAATACCGCTGAGACGGAAGTTTGATTGGTATTGGCATAATGCGAAAGGATATGCCGAATATTTTGCCGGGCTTTTTGTAGAGGGTTATGGTTCTGTCCGGCGTTGGGCGTACCACCAGGATGCGTTGAAAAATGTTGATCCCACGCCTGGGGAATAATAATAGGATGGGCTTTGCGGGTAATGACCGCATGAATAGCTTCAAAAGCAAAAAAAATCAGAACAAACAGCCCCAGATGCACAAGCGCCGAGGCAATCCATGGAGCGCCTTTATCAAGCCACGCTGGCAATTCGCCGCTATGGCTGGAAGCATCCTCCGGCACCGGATCATGATGATCCGGCTGAGGGAACTGGGGCCGCGCGTGTGCCTGACTCATTAAAAACTCCGTACGCCATTGTGGGCATATCGACCATCGAAGGACTGCCTCAGGGCACCGCTTGCCGTCGCGCCTCTCGCCTGAGGCTTTCGCCTTTTGCAATCCGCGTGCCAAAGCTGGAGGATTATCAGCAAGACGTGCCAAAATCAAATCTTTTATGGGAAAATTTTCAAGCTTTCCAACAAATATGTGTGACATAATTGACACAGAAAAGACAAAGCCTTGCCAAGTGTGTCACAGCAGCCGCCCAACCTCGATCGCGAAAATACGGCGATACAGGCACTTTTCTTCCATTTCGTAAAAGAAAAATAAGCGGCCCGGATGGTTACGTTTACTCTTAAGAAAATAAGTCAGTCACTCTGCAGCCTGGTATCTCATTATCCTGTAGAATGTCAGCATAATCCGGCATGAGCAACATGGCCTGATTAGGAGAAGACAAAGGCGTTTGTGATGTTAAGTGACGTAGAACTCGAAAAGCTGCTTTCGGAGATGGAATCAGACCGTGTTGAACGCAAACGGAACATTTCCAACAAAGATACGCCGTTCGATTTACAACCCGCAAGCAGAGCGACGCTCGATGATTTGGATAATCAATTATTTACAAGGGTGTATTTGCCCCAAGCGGTCTCGCCAGAGACGTTATCTGAAAATCACCGGACCGCCGCTGAACAACTCGTGGCACTGCGGATGGCAATTACCGGACAAACAGTTTATCCCACAAATTGTGGAATTCTGGTGTTGGGAAAAGCACCTGTTGATCATATACCCGGTGCGTACATCCAGTTTGTCCGAATCGCGGGCGGCCAGATCGGAGATCCAATTTCTGACTCCAGGGAAATTCGGGGCCCGCTTCCGACATTGTTGAACAGCCTTGACGAGCTTCTGAAAATAAATATTCGGACCGCGACGGATTTTACTTCCGCCGACCGGGAAATCCGCCGGCCCGATTATCCCATCGTGGCATTGCAACAGATCGCCAGAAATGCGGTCATGCACCGAAGTTACGAGGGAACCAACGCCCCGATCCGTGTTACATGGTTTGTCGATCGGGTGGAAATTCAAAATCCCGGCGGACCATTTGGCCGCGTAACTCCGGAGAACTTCGGAAGCCCCGGTGCCAATGATTACCGCAATAGCTACCTCGCCGAGGCCATGAAATACCTTGGCTATGTGCAGAGATTCGGTTTCGGCATCGCACAGGCTCGGCAGGAAATGGAAAAGAACGGCAATCCTCCACCGGAATTCCAAGTGGAAGAGTCTCATGTCGGGGTCATTTTGAGGAAGCGCCCATGACCATTCCCGTTATCAGCTTTTTCAGCAATAAGGGCGACGTGGGTACAACGTCTTTGGTTTACCATCTGTCCTGGATGTTCGCTGATTTGGGCTTAAAAGTGCTGGCGGCGGACTTGGACCCCCAAAGCAATCTAACGGCGGCGTTTATGGATGAGGATATGCTGGCCGACACCCTTTTTAACGGTGAACGTGCGGGGACAATTTATCAATTTCTGACACCGTTGATTAAAGGCATCGGTGATGTCGCCGACCCGGATTACAAAATTATCAACGATAATCTTGCGTTGGTTCCGGGTGATATGAAGCTGTCGAGCTTGGAAGATGAAATTTCACAGGATTGGCCCAAATGCCTGGATGGCCAGGAGAGATCGTTCCACGTGCTATCGGCCTTTTGGTGCATCACACAGAATGCCGCACGGCGGTTTGGAGCCAACGTCATTATTGTGGACCTCGGACCCAATCTTGGCGCTATCAACCGTGCCGCATTAATTGGATCTGATTTCGTGGTCATTCCGCTGGGGCCTGACCTGTTTTCTCTTCAGGGTTTGGAGAACGTCGGCCCGGCCCTGCACCAATGGCGGCAGGGCTGGAAAGAGCGACTGGCAAAACAGCCAACGGATACCGTTGCGTTGCCGCAGGGAATTATCAAGCCCATCGGATACATGGTCATCAGGCACGCCATCCGGCTGGACCGGCCAGTGAAGGCCTTTGATCGGTGGATTGCAAAAATCCCCGCTACCTACGCCCAAAGCGTTCTGGGCCAGACCGAACCCGCATCGGTTAGCATTGACAACGACCCCAACTGCATTGCCAAACTGAGAGATTATCGCAGTCTTATGCCACTGGCACAGGAGGCGCGGAAGCCCATGTTTCATCTCACGCCCGCAGATGGAGCCTTGGGCGCTCATTTACAAGCCGTCGGCAACGTACGGGAAGAATTCAAAAAACTCGCGGTTGAAATCGCCCATCGAACCGGGCTGACCCATCTGTTACAAACATGATGCGACTCGTGCTCTGTCAATCCTGTTTGTGATGAATCATCATCGCAATCGAAAAGCCCGCGAGATTCGTGAGATTCTTATGCCGCCCGGCGGCCATGGCGGACGCGGCTTGTTGCGCTTAAAATGCCACGGGTTGATTGCCCACCGGCCGGATCAGGAAAGTCATGGCGCATGACTGATCTCGCCGATGTGATCGCAGATGAAGGAAAGTAGAGCATGAAATTGGAAATTCCCGCCAGTTGCCGCACGGAGCCGATGAAGGTACTTTTAACCGGAGCCGCCGGTTTTCTCGGATCGCACCTCGCGGAGGCGCTGGTCGGTCTGGGGCATGATGTAACCGGTGTGGATTCCCTGATCACCGGTGCACGCGAAAATCTGCGCAGCCTGGAAAACAACCCGCACTTCAGACTTATTGAACACGACCTTGCCGCAGGCCTGCCGGCCGAGGTTGCCGCCGGACAATACCAGCGCATCTGGCATCTGGCCAGCCCGGCAAGTCCGGTAGGCTATGTGAAGCATCAGGTGATCACCTTGAAAGTGAATGCCATGGCAACCATCGCATTGCTGGAACTGGCTGAACGCTGCAAGGCCCGCATGTTCATCGCCTCAACCAGTGAATGTTACGGCGATCCGCTGGAACATCCACAGCGCGAAACCTACTGGGGACACGTGAATCCCGTCGGTATGCGCAGCATGTATGATGAGGCCAAGCGCTTCATGGAAGCCGCCACCATGGCCTATCATCGTGAACGCGGCGTGGATACCCGCATTGTCCGAATTTTTAATACCTACGGTCCCCGGCTGGCCATTGATGACGGGCGCGTGGTCGTCGCGTTTATTAAGCAATCATTGAAAGGTGAACCCCTGACCGTGCAGGGCGACGGCTCACAAACCCGATCTTTGTGCTATGTGGATGATGAAATTCGCGGCTTTATCATGCTCATGGAATCGCAGCCGTATCATCTGCCTGTGAATATCGGCAATCCCGATGAAGTCACAGTGCTGCAATTGGCCGAGGAAATCCGGGAGCTGGTTGGATCAAAAAGCGACATCATCCGTATGCCGCTGCCGCCGGATGATCCGCGTCAGCGCTGCCCGGATATTACACTGGCAAAAAATCTACTGCAGTGGACTCCGGCGGTAGATCGCCGCGAGGGGCTCAAACGCACGATTGAATATTATCGGAGAAAGCTTCAGGCGTGAGTTCAGGGGCCAGTGCCGGGATAATTTCTCAATTTACTCTGCCGCCGAACACGCCAACACCGCCAGAGCCGACGGCTACGTGAGGCACAGTAGACAGGATTTTGCGCAGGCTGCTTATGACCCGTTCTTTAATGCCCGGTGCTGCCGAATCCGCCGATGCCGCGCAGGGTGGATGACAGGTGCTCCGGTGAATCCACTTGATGCCAGGCGGCGCGGGTAACTGGAGCGATGACCATTTGGGCAATGCGCATGCCGCGCGTTACAGTAAATGGTTCAGAGCCTAGATTAATCATGATAATTTTCAGTTCTCCGCGATAATCCGCGTCGATGGTGCCTGGAGAATTGGGCAACGTGATTCCGTTTTTCAAGGCCAATCCGGAGCGCGGTCGAATTTGGGCTTCATGGCCATCGGGAATCGCCATGACAAAACCGCAGGGTATCAAAACACGCTGCATGGGAGCAATAATCACCGGCTCAACGACCGCCGCCTGCAAATCCATGCCCGCACTGTGCAGCGTTTGATAACATGGGTTATCCAGCCCTCGGCCGTGGGGCAGCCAGGCGATTTGAATGGTTATATGATCGTGCACGTGCCAACTCCAGTTATTTACTTAGAAGAAATGTTATTCCAGCAACGCTGCCCAGCGGGAAAATATTTCCCCGCCCAGGCGTTCCAGGGATGCGCCATACCGAGGCCACTGGTTTAGAATATCCTGTCCTGAAATCCCCGCCTGACTTAACTCAAGGTGGAATTCCTGAACCATGCGGTCAATCTGGGGATAGGTCAGTTCCAAATGACACAGCAGGCCGTATACATTTTTTCCATATCGAAACGCCTGAAGAGCCGTTAAATCTGAGCGTAGCAGCGGAACAGCTCCGTCGGGCAGATCAAGAATATCGCCGTGCCAGTGCATCGCCATAAAACTATCCGGCAACGCATCAAACACTACATCGCCTCGGCCACCAGGCAATTTTGCAACTTCATGCCAGCCAATTTCTTTGCGCGGTCCTGGAAACACTTTGGCTCCCAACGCCGCCGCCAATAACTGGCTGCCCAGGCACACGCCCAGAATCGGCTTGTTCTGTTCCAGTGCCAGGGTGATAAGTTGCAGTTCATGCTGGATGAATTCATATTTCGCGTGCTCGTAGACGCTCATGGGGCCACCCATGATAATCAGGCCCGCAAAGTCGGCAGGATCATCGGGAATGCTTTCATCGGCAAATATTCTCACGGTGACGCAAGCACGCTTCTCTCGCTCCAAAGCTGCGGCGATATTTCCCGCGTGTTCACTATCCGCGTGTTGAAGGATCAGAATATTTCTGTTCACAGCAGTCCCAGTTCCTGTTACCGTGCCGCAACAGCCGCCGGCTCCTGGGTGCGTTGCGCAGCCGCCACATTGCACTCAAGGTGCGGCAACGGATAGTGCCGGGTGAAGTCGGAAACTTCACCGCGAATGCGGGCCAGAGTTTTTTCATCACCGCTGCTGGATGCAGCGCGATCAAACCATTCGGCGACTTTTTTCATCTCCGGTTCCTTGAGGCCGCGGGTGGTTAACGCGGGCGTGCCTACGCGAATACCCGAAGTTTCCATGGCTTTGCGGGTATCAAATGGAACCATATTCTTATTGACAATAATGCCCGCCGCCTGCAGCCATTGTTCAACGGCCGCTCCGGTAAGATTGGCATCTTTGGTGCGCAGATCAATGAGCATGAGGTGATTATCTGTACCGCCGGAAACCAGGCGATAACCGCGACGCATTAATTCCTCAGCCAGCACCTGCGCATTTTTAATAATCTGGCGACAATAGGCTGTGAATTCCGGTTTAAGCGCCTCACCAAAGGCCACCGCCTTGGCCGCGATAATGTGCATCAGGGGGCCGCCCTGCAAGCCGGGAAACACGGCTGAGTCGATTTTTTTAGCCCAGTCCGCCTTGCACAGGGTCATGCCGGCGCGCGGGCCGCGCAGCGTTTTGTGCGTGGTCGTGGTGACGAAATCCGCATGAGGCACCGGGGATGGATGCAGGCCCGTGGCCACAAGCCCCGCAAAGTGCGCCATATCTGCCATCTGCAGAGCACCAACTTCAGCGGCAATTTCCGCAAAGGCCGCAAAATCCCACGCACGGGGATACGCGCTGGCACCGGTGATTATCAATTTCGGCTTATGTTCCAGAGCCAGATGGCGCACGAGCGCCATATCGATGCGTTCAGTTTTGGGGTCCAGTGTGTAATGCACCGCTTTGAACCATTTTCCGGAAAGATTCACCGACTTGCCATGCGTAAGGTGCCCGCCATGATCCAGATGCAAACCCAGAATCGTATCGCCCGGGGTCAGGGCCGCCAGGAATACCGCCTGATTGGCCTGCGAGCCGGAGTGGGGCTGCACGTTGGCGTGATCACAACCAAAAAGCTGTTTAGCGCGATCCCGCGCAAGATTCTCAACCACATCCACATACTGGCAGCCGCCATAATAGCGTTTGCCGGGATACCCCTCGGCGTATTTATTGGTTAGGGGTGTGGCGGCGGCGGCCATGACTGCGGCGGAAACGTGATTTTCACTGGCGATAAGTTCCAGCGTGGATTCCTGCCGGCCCTGTTCGTCACCAATAGCCTGCCAAAGTTCGGGGTCCTGATTTGCGATTGGATTCATCTGGCTTACCTCAATTCCATCATCCGTGCATTCGTTGCACGTGAAGAGGGAATTATAGCCGCAGAATGGCTTGGACGCGAAAGGGTTTAATTAGAAATTTACCGCCGCACCAACCATCACGGTCTGGGCGAATTGTTTTTTATCGCCCATTTGCATTTCGTAATTAGCAAAAACGGTTACATCGTGGCACACGCTGCCATTAACACCGAGTCCCATCAGTGCCGAATCGCGTGAAGGCGAACCGGTCTGATAGACAAATGAACCGCCGCCCAGACCATTGATGCTGGAGGTGATCGCCCGGCCCGAATTCAAAAATTCATGCTGCCAATAGGCATTGAGGCTTACATTAAGTGTCGGCCGGGTCAGGGCAGTGTTGTCCCTGAAATAGCGCGTTGACAGCACGGTATACTGGCCCTGAAAACCAATGAGACTGCGCAGCGAATCAACATGCTGTTGCCCCACGGTGAGAGCAAACGGACTGCCGGTTTCACTAAAACCGGCGATGTCGGCGTGGGTATAACCTACCCCGCCGGCCGGGCCGATTTTCAAATGGGAAGTCACCGGGAAGAGGTATCCACCCAGCGTGGCGGCATCATACTGATTACCGGCAGGTTCGCCGGTAGCGGTGGCCGCCGAGTTTGGAACACTGATATTGCGGTCAATTTTGTAATCGTTATACGTGTACGCCACCATGGCGTCAGCGAAAATATTTTTCTGATTGTAACCGACGAAAACGCCCGGGCTGTAGCTTTCGGTGCTTTGCCGGGAACCGGCCGAATCCAACGTTGTGCCAGTGTACATCCAATTGAACATGCCACCGATCAGCAGATATTTGTTGAGTCGGTAATCCACACCTGTTAATACGCCGCCGCTTTCAAGGTGCTGGGCGGACTGCGTATGGCTGGTTTGTGGCAGACGGTCTAATACCAATTCACCGGCCGCAAAACCGGACCATTTTCCAGAAGTATGCCGCGAAGAACCCATATCCGAATTATTCATGGCGTCGAGATAATTCGTCGAATCAGCGGCCATCTGGCCCGTCGAATTCATAGCCGATTCCAGTGACTGCGCAAAGGGGTCCTGCTGGCTGGTCTGTAAAAGCGATAAACCGCTCATATTAAAACCGGGATTGGCAAAGCTGCTGGAAATTTCTGAAAACACCTGCTGGCTGGCAAAGACACTGTTTTGGATGGATGCGTTGGCCAACCCGCTGTAAATCGCCGGCGTCATTTCACCCAGCACTTCCGCCACCCCTGCGGAAGAAAGTGAACTGATGGAAATAAGCAAATTTTTCGTGGCCGCTGGAATACTTTGATTCGTGGGACTGAAATGAGCATCCAGATATTGCCCGACGGCCTGCTGACTGGCATTTTTCGCATCCGGACCAAAAAGCGTCTGCACGGTTACCGTTACGCCGGTGGAGGTCGTGGATTCATAGAAATCGGCGGGCGAAGCGCTTCGCAACTCGCCGACGGTAATTTTATTAAAGCCGGTGCCGTAGGTTACGCCGCCGGTTTCCATCGGTGTTGCGCCCGAAGCCGTCGGCGATGAACCACCGGATGCGTTAAAAGCGGTTGGGGTAGCACCGGACGTTACAATCGTCAGGGTGTCAAAATCATGCAGCTGGCCAAAGTTTAGCAAATTAGCTGAATTGACCACAAGAATGTTGGCCGTTCCATTTAAGCTTGCCACGGCCGTTCCCCCCACCGCCAGCGAATCAACCGTTATAGGTGCGGAACTGGACGAGAACGCCACAAGATTTAAGGTGGAATTGGCATCCTGGCTGTAGCCCTTTACGTTGATCGTTTCCGGATTGGCAGCAGTGATACCACTGGAGAAAGCATCATGATATGTCGATGATTCCAACGTCGGAGCGGCGGAAGGTGTCCCGGCAAGGGTAACAATTCCACTGGCCAAAGCAGATGGGGCACCAGCCACCAGTGTGCCGGCGAAAACATTCGTGCCGCCGGTATACGTGTTGGTGCCGGTCAAAACTTCAGTGCCGGCTCCAATTTTATTGACTATTCCCCCCGTGCCGGCGGTAATTCCCCCATCTTGAATAACGCCCCCAAATGAATCGGTTCCCACGACATCAAGCGTCAGGGCCTGAGACCCAAGCGCGACGGTGCCGGCGGTGCCGCTGAGGCCGGATAAAGTCGTGCCACCCGTGGTTTGGGAAATATCAAGCGTGGCACCGGTTGCAATCGTTACGCCACTGGAAGTAGCGATGCTGCCGGTGCCGGTAAGAGCCAGCGTTCCGCTGCTAACAGTGGTAGCGCCCGTGTACGTGTTGGCCCCGGAAAGTATCAGCGTGCCACTGGGTTGATTCATCACCAACGCCAGCTTGTTCAGCAGATTTCCGGAAATTGTGCTGCTGACACCCGCTGCGGTGCCACTGCCGAATGTCAAGGTGATACCACCCGTGGAACCACCGTCAATATTACCGGCGATGGTGGAACCGGCGGGCGTTGCCATGAAAGCGGGATCAATTGTCAATGTCGCGGCGGACGCGCTGGTATTGGTAATCACAGTACCAGTGGCGGTAATAGTGAGCTGACCGACCGTAAAACTTCCGCCATTGAGATCAGCGGGCAGGTTCGCGGTCGCGGCAATCGAGGCGTCGTAAATGGATCCAGTGGGCGTGCCATTATTGGGAATCCCCGCCGACCAGTTAGTCGAATCATTCCAAAAACTGTCGGTGGTGCTGCCGCCGGACCAATTTGTGGCGATATCCGCAGCTTGTAAATTGCCGCAGGAATAGCCTCCGGCCATCGCTGCCGCCAGCAGAAGTACACTTGCCGTTTTTCGGCCTGATGTCTTGCGTGCAAAATCAACAGGACGGAATTTAGAATGCCGAACCATAAGAGGTACCTCCACGAAAATCGCCTTAACGTGCCGGGAAAAGAGCTATAAAGGGAAAGCCGCTCCTTCCACTGCAACGGCTTATAACTCCAATCAGGCATAATAGTCAATTTGCCGGGGCTGTTCTGGGCATTTTTTTGAATAGAAACGGGGGGTTAATTGGGGCCAGGGTAGCGCTTAGCGTCCATGGTTTGTAACGCAGGCATCTTGCCTGCATCCCCGGCAGGCGGGACGCCTGCGTTACAGGCGTGTCCGCGAATCATAGGCAATGAATAAAAACGCGGCCATTTTATATCGACAAGCATGGGTGCGCCCGGTTATAATAGTAAGCGATCCTGAAGCTTCGTGGCTGTAAAAAGTGCCTTCGCGGCCTGCGGCATATTGAGGAGTTCACCGATGAAAGCGCGTTTTGTATCGCTGGCTGGTGTTCTGATCACCATGGCCGCCTCGGCCCTGCACGCAGACACTATCACGCTTACCGACGGACGGGTTATTCAGGGGCATCTTGACCGAAGCGGCAACAAATACGTCATTACGCCGAACCACGGCTTAGCATTTACAGTGCCGGTAAAAGATCTGGCGGGCATTGAGCTTGGCGGCCCGGCCACCCCGGCAACGGATGCAAAAAATGCGTTCAGTGCTTTGCAATATCATATCGGTCGCCAAACCAGCCTGAAAACCATTATTAAATCCATCAGCTATTTTATAGCACACTACGGACATTCCGCCTTTCTGAATAAAGCCCAGACCGAGCTGATTCAGTACCAGCAATATCGTTCTCTGGGCTTTGTCCGCTTTGCCGGCAAGTGGATGGCCGCACAGCAGGTAAAAACACTTCAAGCCCAGTCCAGAGCAAAAATGGAGGCGGCGTTAACGCAATACAAGACCGGAAAATTTGAACGCTCCCACGCCTTGGCACAGGCAGCCCTGAAAATCAACCCCGGTGACCGCGATGCCCTGATTATCCTTGGCGCTTTGGACTACCGAACCGGCAATTTGGCCGGGGCGGCGCGACACTTTTCCGCGATACTGGCAAATAACCCCGGGGATGTGATTGCCGATAATGATTTGGCGATTACCGTTTATCATCAGCGACAGCAACCGCGGGCTTTGATCTATTACCGCAAGGCCTTGAATCGCGACAGTTCCAATCGACTGCTGCTGGATAATATTTTTATTGCATTAGATCATTACTCGGGCAACCACGTTGCGATGCTGTATCAAAACGTACACCATCTATTCACGCAGGCGGATGAAAAAATGCAGACTGCCATGGCCCGCAAGGGGCTGTACCGTATCGGTGCCGCGTGGGTTCCCGCAGCGATTCACAAGCGAATGGCAATACAAATGGCTGCTTATGAAAAACAGAAAACTGCCCTGCAGGCCCAATATGATTCCGCTCGATTATATCTGCATGGTGTAGAACAACAGATTCAACAGCTTGTGACGCAGATGAATTCCATCAATGCGTCCATTGGCTACCTGCAGGTAGAGCAAAGTTACAGTTACATGCAGACCGGCTTTGTAGACTTAAACTACCAGGCCCTGATGAGCGGCTACATGGCGCAGTTGGCCGAAGTGCAAGCCCAGAAAGCCACGCTGCAGAGTAAGGAAATTTCTACCCTGACGGTACTGAAACAAATGCGGCTTCAGGCTAAGCTGCTCGAAAAATCAGCCCCGGCCAGAGCATTCACGGTGCATCAGCGCATGATGCTGCCCGGAGATTTAACCCATGTCCCGCCGCCGGCAGCCCTGATGGTGGCCGCCCCACAATTGCCGGTTAAAGAATAAGCTTGGAGGCCGGCTGCTGAATTTGTCCGGCCGATGCCGCCTCCGGCTGATTAATGCCGGCGGTGATGGCTTCCTGTACCTTGCGCATCAATTCCATGTACTGCATTTGCGATCCAATTAGCTTTTTCAGCAGCGGGTGCATGGCCACGCTTTGTTGCAGCGACTGCGCCTTTTGCTTTTCGGCAATCTCAATAGGCTGCATTGAGGCTTCTTTCATGGACAATTGCTCCATGAGTTGCTCAAACTGTTCCAGCAGACTTTTGGCTCCGATGTCCAATTCAAGCTGACGCGATAATTCTCTATAATCTTTGATGGCCTCCTGATTGCCGATCAATTCGCCAAGTTTGCGGGCTTCCGCCAATAACACATAATCTTCGGCCACCGAAATCTCCTTTGTCGCGTGGGCACATTCACTCATACCATTGCTCGGTCAAGCCTGCAAACAGGCTTGCCCGACCACCAGTATAGCCGGTCTTTATCCACACACAAATTCCGGCCGCCGCACCGGCCGCAGTGCGGGCGGCGATTTCTCCGGGCGGGACCGAAATAACGCGCGATCAGAAACAAAATCACACCGTCTGGTCCAGCGGCAGCGGGGCGCGGCCAAGGTGCGTTCCACCACCGGCAAAGCCGGCGGCTTTGTGAAGTCTGTCTGCAACGTCTAACCACATCTCGCATCCGGCAAAACCGCAGCACCAGCGCATTAACACAGAACAGGCAGGCGGGACGCCTGAGTTACCTCTTCTGACTCCCAACTCCTGACTCCCAACTCCTAACTCCTAACTACTCCGTTACTTCCGTGGCCTCGTAGCCGGCACCGCATCCTCATGTACCTGCATAATCGTCGACGGGGGTGGCGGCGGCGGAGCCACCGCAGCGGTAGTATGAGGGGCCAGAACACTTAACACAGTAACGACGTGCGGCTTGCCGTTGGGCCGGTTGGGCAGCGTTACCACAACCAGGGCGTGAGGACCTGGCGCATCCAAAAGTGAGGCTTCGCTGTTATAGCCCGAAGGGGATCGCAGGGCAGATTGCGGCCGCAACGGTGCCTTTCCACACCCCGCCAGCAACATAATTCCGCCGACCAGACCAATGCTTTTCCAGGCAACTGCCCCACTTGAACCATTTAAGCGCGATGATCTTTGATGGCGTGCCATGTTTACACTTTCTTTCCCGCGGCAGATTGCTCGTCGATAAGCCGTGATACTTCCATGCAGTCTTTATCCCCGCGACCGCTTAAATTGACGATTAAAATTTGATCCTTGCTCATTGTGGCGGCCAATTGGACCGCGTAGGCGATGGCATGGGCGGATTCCAAGGCTGGTATGATTCCCTCACGCTTCGCTAAAAGACTGAACGCCTCAAGCGCCTGCGCATCGGATATTGAGACATACTTCACACGGTGGGTATCTTTCCAATAGGCGTGTTCAGGCCCCACGCCCGGGTAATCCAATCCCGCGCTGACGCTGTGAACATCGGCGGTTTGGCCATCACTATTCTGCAAAACATACGAAAGCGATCCGTGCAGCACGCCGGGCTGCCCCATGCTTAACGATGCGGCATGTTCTCCGGCCATCATGCCGCGTCCCCCGGCCTCAACGCCGAAGAGTTTGACTGTTGCATCATCCACGAAGGGGTAAAACATTCCCGCGGCATTGGACCCGCCGCCCACACATGCCACAATCGCATCGGGCAGGCGACCCAGCATTTCCAGCGCTTGCCCGCGTGTTTCTTTGCCGATCACGCTTTGAAAATCGCGGACAATTTGAGGAAACGGGTGCGGCCCCACCACGCTTCCAATAATGTAATGCGTATGCTCAACGGAACCCATCCAATCACGCATGGCCTCGTTGGTTGCATCTTTAAGCGTTCGGGATCCGCTTTCCACCGGCACCACCCGCGCCCCCATAAGTCTCATGCGAAATACATTCAGCGATTGGCGGCGAATATCTTCCGACCCCATGTAGACATCACATTGCAGTCCAAACGCCGCCGCCGCTGTGGCCGTGGCTACGCCGTGCTGCCCCGCGCCGGTCTCAGCGATCACGCGTTTTTTTCCCATTCTTAAGGTCAGCAATCCCTGCCCGATCGTGTTGTTGATTTTATGCGCACCGGTATGCGCCAGGTCTTCACGCTTCAGATAAATCTGTGCTCCACCCGCCAGGTCGGTGAGGCGCTGTGCGAAATACAGCGGCGTTTTGCGTCCCACAAATTGCCGCAGGTAATATTCCAATTCCTTCTCAAACGCGGGGTCGTTCCTGGCGCGTTGAT
The DNA here is from genome assembly GCA_021798635.1 of Planctomycetota bacterium. The sequence goes on from JAJZGH010000042.1 coordinate 14,844, forward strand.
ATTCCTCGGATAATTGGCTCACCGCCGCCATCAGCGTTTCCGGGACATATACGCCGCCGTAGGGGCCGAAATGCCCCGTGGTATCCGGTACGCGACTGGTTGCCGCATTGCTACCAACCGACTCGTGAATGGTTCGTGATGAAAGCCGATTGGCTGCGGATGCTGAAGGCTGGATAACCACGGTAGAACTCATGACAACTCCTGCAATAACCTCTCTCCATCATAGGAGCGGGGTAATGATCCATGCAAATCCTGGGCATGGCACGGCTGTTACCCGCCGGTTTGCGTGTAGGTGCGGGCCAGATAATCGATAAGCTGCACCACCAAGGCGGTCCAGCCGGTTTGATGCGAAGCCCCGATTCCGGCACCGTTATCGCCCTGAAAATATTCATAAAATAAGATAAAGTCCTTCCACAAGGGATTATCCTGGAACATGCTCTCGCCGCCAAAAACCGGACGCTGCCCCTTATCATCGCGCACAAAAATGGAAATCATCCGGCGGGCCAGCTCCTCCGATAATTGCAGAAGATTAATCTCCTCTCCGGGCTTGCCCGGGCGCGGCACCTTCAGTTGCTCGCCGTAAAAGCGGTTGTAGGTTCGTAGCGACGTGATCAACAGATAGCTCGTCGGGAACCAGATGGGGCCGCGCCAATTGGAATTGCCCCCGAAAGCTCCATCCTGTGATTCCGCGGGTTCATACTGCACCACCCGTTCACTGCCATCAATACGAAGACGGTACGGCTCATTAAGATAATGGCGCGATAGCGAGCGAATGCCATAGGGGGAAAGAAATTCATTTTCATCCACCACGCGCGACAACGCCCGCCGCAGTCGATCACCGTGGCAGATACTTAGCAGGCAATGAGACCCATCCGCGCTCCACGTGCAACCCACGGTCCGATTGTTGACCTGTTGCCGAAATTCTTCCGATTCCAGACGATCTTTGATGGCGGGCAGATTTTCAATCCACTTTTTCTCCAGCACTTGCGCAGCATACAGCGGAATCAGGCCTACGTTGGATCGCAGTCGCAGAGGCATGCTCTTCCCGTCGGTCGTGGTGATTTTGTCATAATAAAATCCGTCCTGCTCATCCCACAAACCATCCCCGCTGCGCATCGAGCCGTTAATCGCCTTGGATATAGCCAGGAAATGATCAAAAAACTTCACCGCCAGGTGGCTGTATACCGGATCATGCTGCGCCAGTTCCAGTCCGATCATCATCATGTTCAGGCAGAACAGCCCCATCCAGCCGGTGGCATCCGCCTGTTCGAGTTTTTCGCCGTCGGGGAGTTTTTCACTGCGGTCAAATACGGATATATTATCCAACCCCAGAAATCCGCCTTCAAATACGTTCTGCCCCTGGCTGTCTTTGCGGTTGACCCACCAGACAAAATTCAACAGCAGCTTGTGATAAACCCGTTCCAGAAACGCCCGGTCGCCTGCACCGTTGTTGGTCCGTTTTTCCTTGTTGTAGACACGCCAGGCCGCCAGTGCCTGCACCGGCGGATTAACATCACCGAACGCCCACTCATAACTGGGCAACTGCCCGGATAAATTTTGAAAGCGTTCGGAACAGACCAGTTCCAACTGGCTTTTAGCCATATTGATATCAACATAGCACAAGGTCAGGCAGTGGAAAGCCCAGTCCCAGGCCGCAAACCAGGGATATTCCCATTTATCCGGCATGACAATAACATCGTGCGCTTTAACGCGACGCCAGTTGCTGTTGCGCCCGTAAAGACGCTGTTCTGGTGCCGGAAAGTCGCCATCCCCTTTCAGCCATTGTCGCACGTCATAATTATAAAACTGCTTACTCCATAAAACTCCGGCGATGGCCAGGCGCTGAATTTGCCGCAGTTGGTCGTCACAGGTCGGCGGAAGCATGTCGGCGTAGAACGCATCCGCCTCGGCTATACGCTGGTCAAAGACTTCGCGGAAATCCTTAAATGGTTCAGCAAGTTCACCTTTCACCAGCACCACTTCCACAACTTGCGTTTCTCCTCCCGCCAGATGCCAGTGGTAATGCGTGGCGGCTTTCGTGCCGAAAGGCTGCTGATGCACCTTCGTATGATGGCCATCCACCACATATTCATGAAACGCGTCCTTGACCGCCGGATGCGTGTTGGGCGCTCCATAAAGCTTTTGCCGATTGGTCTCATTGAAGGTAAAAAGCGTCTCCATCGCGTTGCGGCTGTAAAGGCAATAGCGGCCCAGTTCCGGATGATCAGCCAGCAGCGTCACATCCCCCGAGTCGCATGGGCTTTGCAGTCGAATCACCGGCTCTTTTCCGGGCGGCACGTTCCAGGACCAGGTATTGCGAAACCAGAGCGTCGGCAGAATATGCAGCTCGGCGGCCTCCGTGCCGCAATTTTTCACGGTACACCGGAAAAGAATCCGGTGGGTGTCCGCCTTGGCGTATTGAATCTGAATATCAAAAAAAGCGTTGTCGGAAAATACACCCGTATCCACGAGTTCATATTCCGGCTGCGTGCGACCGCGATGCCGATTGATCTCCACAAGTTCCCGGTAGGGAAATGCAGCATGAGGATAGCGGTACGTCATTTTCATATAGGAATGTGACGGCGTATTGTCCTGATAAAACCAGTATTCTTTTACATCTTCACCATGATTGCCCTCTGCATTGGTGAGGCCGAACATGCGTTCTTTTAAAATCGGATCGCGGCCATTCCAGAATGCCGGCGCAAAACAGAGAATCTGCTGATCATCGCTGATTCCACCAATGCCGTCTTCGCTCCAGCGATACACTCTGCTGCGGGCCATATCATGCGTGAAGTAATTCCAGGCGTCACCATTGGGGGAATAATCTTCGCGCACGGTGCCCCATGCCCGCTCTGATAAATAAGGCCCCCATGCACGCCATTGCGGCGCGGTTTTCCCATCAGTGAGGCGCCGTTGCTCCGTTTTATTGTCGGCCGAGGAGGGTGATGAATTTGCCGCATTGGCCATGATAGGTCTCCACAGTTAAGTTCCTTAAAGCACGGACGGTCCCCAAAGTGATTCCGCCAGAGCTTCAGGCCATGTCCTTCATAACGACTTTGCACGAAAATTTCCAGTGCTTTTGACCGCGACATGACCACAACACGCCCCGGCTATCGCTCGGCGCAGGATCCTTCGGCGAAGATCATCGCGGAATCCGGTAGATGATCACTTATTAAGTTTTGCCAGAGATTCGTAATATTGTTGCACCAGAGATTTATATTGCGGCAGCGTCTGATGCCGCAGGGCGTTGAGAATCATGTTGCGTTCCCGCGGCGGCAAATTACCCCACTGTCGTTTATTGGAGTTAAACGATTTCAAATCCCCGGGATTCATGACCCCGCCGCCGGGAATGTATGAGCTTTTGGCCGCCTGGCTGGGCGTCATGGGCGGAGTATTAGACCCCTGAGATTGCTGCATGGACATGGATTGCTGCTGCTGCGACTTCTGCTTCTGCTGACCCGAGCTTTTTCCCTGCGATTGCTCGGCAATTTTAATAAGTTCGTTGAGCCGGGCAATAATGCTTTTTTGCACCCCCTGCGTCTTAATACCGGCGTTCGCCGATTTGAGCAGCCGGGCGCTGGTGTTCATGCCTTTCAGCACATCCTGCAAGTCGGCATTGATCTGTTGCTGGGATGGCTGTGATGCGGCTTTAAGGGGTTTCACCCAGGGCCAACCCATCATATTAAATTCTGATTTGTGACCCCATGCTCCACCCTGCGGAGCGACAGTTATGGAGTTTGTGCTTTTGGGCGATGCGCCCGGCCCGCCAATTGGCTTGCCAATATGAAAGGGCAGAATCAGCGGTGCTCGCCCCCCGGATGCCCCCCCATTCGCGGGAAAAGCTTCCAACGCAGGTAATGCGGCCACCATCCCCGCCGCCATAACGCCTGCCGCCACAACTCTACACGTACACCAATGTGGTCCCATCGCTTTGTCGCGTCTGAAAATCTTTAACGCATGGTCCATGGGCATTCCTTAAATCACAGGCCCGATTATACCCAAATTACCGCAGGCAAGGATACGCAAGAAAAGCCAATCAAATCTTTAGCACTGCCAGGCCTGTAAATCAGGATCCTGATTTACAGGCCTGGCAGTGCTAATCGCAATATTTTTCCAGATATTCCAGTATCAGGTGCAACACCACCTCATGGGCTTCCTGAATCGCGGCAGTGCGCGAACTGTTAATCACCAGAGCCTGATCGCAATGGGCCAGATTTTTCCCGCCGCCTTTGCCCAATAGTCCGATGACCTTTCCCCCCCGCTGCCGCATGATCTGGCTCGCGCGGATGAGGTTTTCGCTATTACCACTGCTCGAAAATACCACCAGCACATCACCACTCTGGGCGAACGCCTCCACCTGCCGGGAAAATACGCTCGCGAAATCCCAGTCATTGGCGATACAGGTTAAGGCCGTCCCATCTGCCGCCAGGCAAATGGCGGGCAACGCTCTGCGATCCGCACGGGAGTAGCGACCCGTTAATTCTTCCGCCAGATGCAATGCCGCAGCCGCAGAACCGCCATTGCCGGCGGACAGCAATTTTTTCCCGCCCAGCAAAGCGGATGTGACCATTTCAGAAATCGTCGCAATTTGCGGCACTTGCCCGGATAATTCTCCAATGACACGGGAAGAATCTTCCACGCACTTAAGCATCCAATGATGATTATTTGACACGCAAACTCCGTTAAACAAACACGTTATCCGGCACGCACTTACCCGTTCAGGGCTTCAATTTCTTCCGGACGTAATTTCAACGCACACGCTTTTGCCGAATCTTCAATGCTTTGCGGCCGACTGGCTCCCGGAATCGGGATAACCTGAGGCCCCTTGGAAAGCAGCCACGCCAATGCCACCTGATAAATGGATACTCGATGCGATGCCGCCATACTTTCCAGCAATGGCTCAAAATGCCCCAGCGTTTTCGCACCGCCGATGCCATTGAGCGGACTCCACGCGAGAAAAGCCAGTTTTTTGGCTTTGGTATACGCCAATACGCCATCGGTTTCCGGCTCGCGGTGTTTACGGGAATATTCATTTTGCACGCTGACAATATCGACCACCGCCTCGGCCGCTTCCAACTCCATAACCGAAAAATTACTCACACCGATAAAACGGATTTTGCCTTCCTGCTGCAATTTTTTCAAACATCCCATACTTTCCGCCACCGGATATTTCGGATCAATGCGATGATATTGATACAGGGTAATACACGGCGTGCCAAGATTTTTCAGCGAAGCTTCACAGACAGTGCGCAGATGCTGCGGTGAACCGTCGCGTTCCCACCGCCCGCCCGGCCGCACCAATCCCCCCTTGGTCGCCACCACCAGACCGTCACGTTTCGCCGGCGGCAGTTCAGAGAGCGCTTTGCCTATCAGCCGTTCGTTATGGCCCGCTTCCGAGTCATCCAGGCAATAACTATCAGCGGTGTCAATAAGCGTTATGCCGCAATCAACGGCGTGATGAATCACCCGAATGGAATCCTGCTCCGACGGGCGCTTGGCCGGCACCGACATCGGCATGGAGCCAAGGCCGACACAACTGACCATTAACCCAGTCTTACCCAACTGACGTGTGTGCATGGCAAATACCTCCGCAGCTTATTGGCACCACAGCTAAATCTTAGCCGCATTACCGGATAAAGCCAATTTCCGGCGCAACCATTCACACCGCAGGGCGTGGCAATAAATCCGGGCGGGACACTGGTGTGCGAGTTTCCGGGAGGAACCATGCTTTTAGCGCCGGTATTTACGCCGTCGATTTTGCCGCTTGCCCGGAAATTTTGTCAGGCGGTACCGCAGAAAGTTTTTCCCGCCTCGGCAACAGCCACTCTTTTGCGCCAGTCGAATTTGCTCTGCTCACACGGTCAGATCTCATCTCTTAGATCGAGCCGCCGTCCGATGTGCAGCAATATGCTGTCGGCCCGTTGGCTTATCTGTGAAAGACCGCGATCACAATTGAACTCGCCGGACTGGACAATTCGCCTGGGGAATTCGGCGCGTGTTGCAGTGATAAGCGCGTGTGCATCATGCGACCTGTTGGCACCCCGCTGACGCGAAAGCCGGTTATTACCACGCCGTTGGTAGATTGCAGACTTGGGGCACCGATGCGGTAACGGCGGACAAGTTTCATAACTGACGGGAAACGAAGATGCACAGATAAATCAGAAGACGGCGTGCGATTAATAACGGCAACACGCAGCGTATGATCAGATCTTGCAAAGGCAAATGCACTCACGTTCAGGCGCGTGTTAAGATTAACTTTCACGGGCCTGCCACCGCGCTGCATCACGTCGGCAGCCGCCAGCATACCATCATAAACCGGCATGATGTGCAGGTGCCCGCCCGGCCCGATTCGCAAGGGTCCGTACCAGCCCGGAAATCGATCCACGCCTTGGGACATGTGCAGATTTACACCCGCCCCGCCGGCCCCGGCGATGCCCAGAAGTGTATTTGCCGCCCAGAGCGCAGATGCAAACGTGTTGCTGACTCCCTGCGTCCCACCACCGGAGACAGAATTCATTTCACCAAAACGCACCGGCAAATGATAAGGAGCTGCAAGCCGCACAATCCGACGCATCTCATTGCTGAAGAGATTGCAACTGGCTCTAAGGCCGAGCAAATGGGCAATGCTGGCAAACTTCAGAGATCGCGGGTTTTTAATCCACGACCCCATTGGATATTGGTGCAGCGATACGATACCCAGTCGCGCGTGTTCTGTGTGGAGGTACCTTGGCAGATGATTGAACCATCCCTCGCCGGAGAATGCCGGTCCTTCAATTTTGATTGTGTTTCCCAGATAAGGGGCAATGGCATGGTAATAACGTGTCCACCGCCGCATGTACATCTGATAATTGTTGTGCGCCCACCACGTTCGGTGCCCCAGACCTCCCAGCAGATTTGGTTCGTTGCCGATCTCAAAGTCGGCAATGTGCCGGCGGCCGATATATTTTTCTACCGCCTTGACCAATTGCACTGCCAGGGCAGGGTTATTGACCGACAAATTTAATCCCAGTATGTACCGGCAACCGGTTAATTGCGCCAACTCGCGCATACGCCGCAGGGTCTTTACATGAATGTCGATGGACACAAATTTTGGCTTAGGGTGCACCGCAGGCAGATCAAAAGCCGCTTCATTCTCGGAATCACCGCCAATGCGCAGCAGCATCGGCCCCGTAAACTCCTCAAGTTCCTTGATTGATCGGGTCATGGTGGCAAAACGGCCATGCCCTTTCCTGACCATTCGGCCGATCAAACCCCATTCAATGGAATATCCCATAAACATGCGCGGAACCGCCGGGCCGACGGGTTTCAGATTAATGCGCCCGGAAACACGATCGCTTGCAGATGCGTGCGGTCCGGATAGGGCGGCACCGTTGCACACCACACCGGCCTGCAGGGCAGCGGCTGCCACTACCAAAGCCGAAAGTGATGCATCGAAAATTCTACTGCCCCGCAATTTATTTTTCATGAAATTATCCTTTCTTGTAGCCGTTCACGGCCTTTCGGCCAGTTCAAACTCACGACGAGCCTGACCACAGGTAAAGCTTACCCCCCCCAGAAGAAAAGTAAATAAATTTCCATAAAAAAGTTTGGCATAAGATTTCAGCATTACATACGATTCGTCCGAGAAAAGAATTCGGATCAAAGGATTGGTCAAAGCGGCATGGATGTACGTACCGAGCAAGCCTATCAACAACACATTGATGAATTGACGGCGCAACTCGCCCAGCGCGATGCCACCATCGCTGCGTTGCGTCAGCAGGTCACGGAATTATCCAAGCAAGTCGCTGATCTGTTGGCCCAAGCGGCCCGGTTGTCCAAAAACTCCTCGAATTCCTCCAAGCCTCCGTCCAATGATATTGTCAAACCACCGCCACCGCCCCTGCCGCCGGGAGAAAAGCGTTCCATCGGCGGCCAGAAGGGCCACCCGCGTCACGAACGGGAGCCTCTCACGCCCGCACAGATTGACCGGGTGGTGGATTACCAGATGGATTGCTGGCCACTTTGCCGGAAGCGGCCACCGTGGCTTACGGCCAGCGGATGTTAGAGGGATTGCGGAATATGTTTCATGTCATCCACCAGCGAAAGGCGTTGGATGCACCGGTATTCCGACAAGCCTTGGAACAGGCCCGCGATGATCCGATGGTTACGGGCTTGGACACCCCGGAACACAAACCGGCCCAGAACATGGCACGACGCTTCCGCCAGAACGGGGAATCCTATTTTCGATTTATCACGACACCAAGCCTTGGGCCTGACAATAATCTGGCCGAGCAGGCCATCCGCTTTGTCGTGCTGGATCGCCATGTCACGCAGGGAACTCGCAGTGAGCGAGGAAAGAAGTGGTGTGAGCGAATCTGGACCGCCGTCGCCACCTGCACTCAGCAACAACGCAGCGTCTTTGAATTCCTTCACCAAACTATCAGCAATCACTTCGCGGGAAAACCCACACCCTCTCTTCTCCCCTCAGGCCCGTCAACGGGAACCAACAACC
>JAJZGH010000281.1 GCA_021798635.1 Planctomycetota bacterium
CGACATCATGCGCGCCATGCCCACCACTTCGCCGGTTTGCGCATGGTGCTCCGGAGCGGAAATATCCGGCACGCGCGTCAGGCATAACACGCTGATGGTTCCACCGATACCGGCAAATAAAAAAGGCAGACCGAATTGCCGCGGACTCGGATCACCCAGCAGAAAAGCGGTAGAGGCTAAAAGGGCCAGAAGATTTCCCGATTGACCATACAGTTGATCACGCAGGAAAAATTTACCACGCACATCCGGCGGTATCAGGCCCGTCACCCAGGGCATCCACGCCCCGCCGGATAAACCGCGCAAAGCACTGAAAACGATAATGCAGAGAAAAATGCCGGCCAGCCGGGCGGCGCTGGATGTGAATATCACGGTGGTCAGGGCCATGATAAAAATCAGAACCGTGCGCGAACCCCACCCCCAGATCATGACGCGGCGATAGCCCATCCGCGGCATAAGGTGGGCTCCGGGAATGTGCAAAATGGCCAGCAGCGGCGGGATCGCCGCCAGTACACCCAGTATTAAATCTCCAGCGCCCAGGCTTTTGGCATATAAAAACAACGGCGAACCCAACACGATCGGCCAGGTAAGAGCGTTTAACAGGGCGAACCAGCCCGCCCAAGCCGTCCCGGCCGGCAACCCCACCGCGGACAGCGTGCTCAAGGGGGCCAGTGGAGCGCCCGCGAGGCGCAGAAGTAAAGAATCCGGCGTCCGGCTTTTTTCCGGCAATGATGTTCCGGCTTCAGAGGAAGCAGCAAGAGGTTCATCGGGTATGTCAGTCATGATATTTTTTGGACCGCAACATCAGCGGCCGCAACATTTCTTATATTTTTTTCCACTGCCGCACGGGCACGGTGCATTGCGTTCAATCCGTTCGGATTGCAGATGTTCGTTGTTACGTTCCTCGGGGATATCATCGGTAAATTCAGTATCTTGGGAATGGCGGCGGAGCAACCTTTTTATGACCACGGAAGCATAAATTCCATGGAGGATGTCCTGCCTGTCCGGATCGCTCCGCACGCTCCTGGGACTGGCGGTAGCAACATAAGTCAACAGCTGGGGATGTTTAGTATCAATGCCCAGGGATAATCCCAAACCCGTGCTCATCCAAAATTTACCCATCGGGTGCATTCGGATGCACATAACATCCTCCGCCGGTGCGTCTGCTGCAAAAGTGCTGTCGGCCAAGAGCATCCGCTGATTGTTCAGGAATAAATCCTCGACCACCAGAGCATGTTCGGCAGGGTACGTCTCAACGACTCCGACCAACGTAAAAATCGCCTGTGACATGGCATCCAGCAACATCTGGCGCTCCGGATCAGTCTGGGGATGGGTGCGACGAAAGCGCTGAACCGCGTTTTCGCCCTCGGCAAACACTCCATACATTGAGAATTCCGGAACCAGCGCCATCCCGATGTCCACGCCTGCGATAACCATTTTGCCGGGCATAACATCCAGCATTTCCATCGCCCGCCGAAACGTACTTGGGTCCAGCGAACCCAGGATTTCTTCATTGAGATCACTTCTCACTTCGCGAAGACGGTCATGCCGCTGGGCTAATCCCGGTAGAACGTCGGCAAATTCTGGGGCAAGGGAAGTCATGATGGGGCCTCCAGTTGCGGCATCGGTGGGCAGGAGCACACCAGATTGCGATCACCATACGGGTTATCTATTCGCCCGACCGCCGGCCAAAATTTATGAGCTTTCAGATAATCCAGCGGATAGGCCGCCTTTTCGCGGCTGTACTCCTTGGTCCACGCTTCACTGGCCAACATGCGTGCCGTATGCGGCGCATTTTTCAGCACGTTGTTTTTGCGATCCGCTTTCCCGCTTTCAATTTCCCGAATTTCATTGCGGATGGCGATCATGGCATCGCAAAAACGGTCCAACTCCGCTTTACTTTCGCTTTCTGTAGGCTCGATCATCAATGTGCCGGGTTCCGGCCAGGAAACCGTCGGCGCATGGAAGCTATAGTCCATGAGGCGCTTGGCGATGTCTTCAACTTTAATTCCGGTCGAGGCTTCAAACTCCCTGGCATCCACAATAAATTCATGGGCACAAAACCCGCGCCTCCCCACAAAACGAATCGGGTAATGTTCTTTTAACCGCGCCGCCATGTAATTGGCATTCAGAATCGCCAATTCTGTGGCACGGGTCAAACCCGAACCACTCATCAAACTAATATACGCCCATGGAATAATAAGAATTAAAGCGCTGCCGTACGGCGCGGCCGATACCGTTCCCAGCGACTTGGCACTCCCCATGCCGATAACCGGATGCCCCGGCAAATACGGAATCAAGTGTTCAGCAACCGCAATCGGCCCCATTCCCGGGCCGCCGCCGCCATGCGGAATGCAGAACGTTTTATGCAAATTCAAATGGCAAACATCCGCCCCCATATCCGCCGGCCGGCACAAGCCCACCTGCGCATTCATGTTGGCGCCGTCCATGTAAATTTGCCCGCCGTGGGCATGGACGATATTGCAAATTTCCCGAATATGTTCTTCAAATACCCCATGCGTGGAGGGATACGTTACCATCAGGCAGGAGAGATTTTCCTGATGCTCTTTTGCCAGGCGGCGTAAATCCTGCAGGTCAATATCGCCATGCGCATCGCAGGCCACCGGCACCACTTCCAAACCCGCCACAGTCGCACTGGCCGGATTGGTGCCATGCGCGGAAACCGGAATCAGACAGATATTTCTACCCGATTGCCCCTGACCGCTGTGATACGCCCGAATAGTCATCAAGCCCGCATATTCACCCTGAGAACCCGCATTGGGCTGGAATGATACAGCGGAGAAGCCTGTAATTTCACATAAAAACCGTTCCAGTTGGCTCATTAAAATCTGATAACCCGCCGCCTGATCCGGCGGGCAGAACGGATGTATATCCGCCCATTGCGGTGCGGTAATCGGCATCATTTCCACCGCGGCATTAAGTTTCATGGTGCATGATCCCAGCGGAATCATCGACGTGGTCAATGACAGATCGCGTGATTCCAGCATGCGTAAATAACGCTGCATTTCGGTTTCACTATGGTGGGTATTAAATACCGGATGGGTGAGAAAGCGGCTGGTACGGCCCACGGCTGTTGGATATTGCACCCGCATGTCCTGCACCACTTGATTCAGCAGATAAGGCAGAGGCCGCCCCTGCGAAAATACGTGCATCAGCGAATGCACTTCTTCAAGATCCGTTAATTCATCCAGGGATATACCAATAGTTCCGTCCCCGAATGGGCGGAAATTAAATTTGCGCGTTGCGGCGTCCTGTATAATTTGTTGGGCGGTCACGCCGGGCGATGGAATAATGCGCAGCGTATCAAAATACTGCTCATGCATAATTTTGTAGCCCATCCGCTCCAATCCCCCGGCCAGAACCAGCGTCCAAGCATGGATGCGCAGCGCGATATCCGTCAGCCCCTGCGGGCCGTGATAAATCGCGTGGGCCGCGGAAATAATCGCCGGCAGAACCTGCGCCGTGCAGATGTTACTGGTGGCTTTTTCCCGCCGAATGTGTTGCTCTCGGGTTTGAATCGCCAGCCGATACGCCGGTTCCCCGTTGACATCCCGCGAAATGCCCACAATGCGTCCCGGCATTTTCCGGGTAAATTCCTCCCGCGCTGCCAGGAAACCCGCATGGGGGCCGCCGTAGCCCATGGGCATTCCCAACCGCTGAGTGGACCCCACGGCAATATCCGCTCCAAATTCGCCCGGTGGCCGCAGAAGTGTCAGCGCCAGTAGATCCGTCGCCACCACCAGTTTAATTCCCGCCAGATGTGCCTGCTTCGCCAGATCATCCAACGGAATAATCTGCCCGTCGGTTGCCGGATATTGCACCAACATGCCAAAGATTTTTCCCGATTTGAAATCCATTTGTGACGCGGCACCCACCACCGGCGTAATGCCCAGGCCCATGGCCCGCGTGTGCACCACGTCAATGGTTTGCGGATGGCAATTTTCCGCAATGAAAAATACGTTACGCCCCGGCTCAGCGACGGAATGGCACATGGCCATAGCTTCCGCGGCGGCCGTGCCTTCATCCAGCAACGACGCATTGGAAATGGGTAATGCGGTAAGCTCCGCGACCATGGTCTGAAAATTCAGCAACGCTTCCAGTCGCCCCTGGGCAATTTCCGCCTGGTAAGGCGTATATTGGGTATACCAACCCGGATTTTCCAGAATGTTGCGCTGTATCACCGGGGCTGTGATGCAGCCGTAATAGCCCATGCCTATCAGCGACCGGAATTTTTTGTTTTTCGCCCCCATGACACTTAATTTTTCCAACAACGCGCGTTCGGAAAGCGGGGCCGGCAGCGCCAGTTTGCGGCTCATCCGAATGGCGGATGGAACCGTCTTATCCACCAGCTCATCCAGGGAAGCCAACTTAAGCGTTTGCAGCATTAGCGCGACTTCATCTTCGGACGGGCCGTTGTGGCGGGCGGCAAACCCACCCGCTGGCTCTAATAAAGCCCAGTTTCGGCTGGCTCGGGAATCAAGGTTGGAAATCACAGGGGCGACTTGCGCATTCATAATTTTGTAAAACCTTCAAATAATATTTCATGGTAACCATTTAATCAGATAATACCGTTCCAATCGGGTGGCAGAGCCAAAATCGGCAGGCGGCTGTTATTCAGAATCGCCCGCTGAATGTTGCCCTCAATCAGCCGCTCCAACACACCCTGCCGGGAAAGGCCCAGGACAATCATGGTGGCTTCATGCTCGGTAGCGGCCTGAAATAGTCCGTCGACCAGATCATTAGCAAATAATAGTTGCGATTCCACCCGCGGGTTGGTCTTCTTTAACTGAATAACAACATCTTTAAGCGCCCGTTCGCCCGGACTCTCTTCCTTGGCACTTTCCGCCAGCCCCACCACCACATGCACCGCAATAATCGGCGCATCCAGACGATTAGCCCACTGCCCCAAAGCATCCATCCGCTTATCAGGCGTCCATTGTTCAGAAACTGCCAACAGTATTTTGCTCATGAATCCTTTTTCCGCACCCGATACCTAATCGGGACTCTTTATTCTGCCCCCCCACATTCCACCGCATCAGCGGCCCAGGCAGTTTCGCACCCCCAAAGTATACCCCAACCCCCCGCCCCCGTGGTGAAAAAAGCAATTCAGTGATTCTGAACGCAAAAGACGTTAATTCACAGGAGGTGGCGGAGGGAACGGAGGAGATGGTCCGGGCGGTGTCGGGATTATTATGCTTTCTGATTTGCTTGATGATCCCCATCCCAGCGCAGTGGCCTTCAGTTGGTCAGGCGATGTCGGGCGTTTGGCGGGGAGGGCGACGGGGAGTTTTCGCGCCCGTTTCCGGATGCAAAGTGGAAAGCTGTTTCCTAAAAGCATGGATGAACCAGGTTACGTAGCACTTTGTTTCGTTCATGGATGAGAAATTTGGAACATGACCAACGCTGCTATAGGGCGCGGGGGGAAGGGACATCGGGCGGCGGCCCGATTAGAGCAGGTGAATTTAGAACAGGTGAACAGGAGAGCACATTCGGCTGGCGCATAAGAGAGGCGAATCGGGCGGCGGCCCGATTAGAGAGGGGGAATTTGGAACCTGGAACCTAGAACCTAGTACTACAACGCTACAAGTGACTCCAATCGCAGACTATCATGTCCTTCAATTTCAGACCCAACGCGTGCAATCGCCGAAGTGTCCGCTTGCGGTGGCTGTGTTCGGCAGCG
>JAJZGH010000282.1 GCA_021798635.1 Planctomycetota bacterium
TGGCGGCTTACCACGCTGCCAACGGCAAATATCCGAACCAACTTTCGGCGCTATGTCCAAAATACCTCCGCCACGTTCCAGACAATCTGCTGGCACCGGGTATACCGGAATATCAGCACGGCACCAACGGCTATACCCTGATCGCTAACCAGCCGCACAGCGGCAAGCGTGATTCACAAAAGTATTGGCGCAAGCTTAAAAGCCATCATCTGGTACTGCAAAGCCCGCCACACCATCCGCTGGAGCTGCATAGCAAAGTCACTTTTCCCTAAGGGTGACAATTCGGGCGGGACGGTTACAATTTGGGGATATTACTTGGCCAGATTCCTGAAGCCCTTGGATATAGTGAGTTTAGCAATGGCAATAGTTGGACATGGGGTGGATGTGGTGGACATTGGGCGCATTAACTCCATGATCACGCGCCATGGGGAGCACTTTTTGCACCGCTGCTTTACCGCCGGTGAAAGCGATTATTGCCGGGAGAATCGGGACTTTGCGATTCACTTTGCCGGTCGTTTTGCCGCCAAAGAAGCGATTGTAAAAGCATTGGGGACCGGTTTTCGCGGACGCATTGCCTGGACGGATATGGAGATTCTTCCGGATTCCAAAGGTAAACCGGTGCTGCGGCTTTCCGGGCATACCGCAGCCCTGGCCGAACAAGCCGGCATTACCGCCTGGCACATTTCCATTTCTCACACGGCTCAGATGGCCTTCGCCAGTGCGATTGCGGAGCGGTAGGAAGACATCGTGTAGTCGCATCGAGCATCTGGCATCTGGCATCGAGCATCTGGCATTTTCTGGAAGCGCTTCGCTGCAATTTTGCTGGGGGCCGCACCCGGCGGGCTGGCCGGCTGAACCTGCTGCAAAATTAGGATTGACAGTGCTAATCCAGATGAAAAACTTCGCGCAGCGGTGTCGCTAGCGGGCTGTTATCCGGATTGCTGGGCATAACATCGGCCATGTGCTTCCACCATTTTTGGCATATCGCGGTCTGGGCGACGGCATTCCAGAGGATTTCATCTTCTATTTCCACATAGCCAAAAAGCTGCCGCGTTTCCGGGTGCAGAAAAATACTGTAATTGCGGGCACCGTGTTTTTTCAGGGTATCTAAAAGTTCCTGCCACACCGGATTATGCCGCCGCTCATATTCCGTTTCCATTCCGGGATGCACGGACATGACAAAGGCTTTTCGAAACATGCTTTCACTCCTGCCAAAAATGCGCCGGTCACGATAAAAGTTTCATTTAGGAACGGCCCCGAAACAATTTCCCGAATTTCACAGCATTCGTAAACCGCACCACCGGCAGAGCCGGCGGCTTTGTGAGGGGCGGCAAAACAGGGCTTTATCGTTATGCCTCAAATTCCAGCAGCAGGTCATTGGAGCCTACGTTCATACCCGGCTGCACCAGAATTTTGCTGATTTTACCGTCGCGGGGGCTGTAGACCGCAGTTTCCATTTTCATGGCTTCGATGGAAAGCAATTTATCGCCACGCATAACCGTTTGCCCCAGACTCACTGCCACAGCGGAAATTTTGCCGGGCATCGGAGCGCCAATGTGGCAAAGATTGTCGCGTTCGGCTTTGGCCATTTGCACACGGGCTTTGCCGCTTAATGATTTATCGGCAACCTTGACTTCCCGCGGCTGGCCGTTGAGTTCAAAGAATACGGTTCTCATGCCATCGGGGTCAGAATCACCCACGGTCAGGAACTTGACGAGCATAATTTTGCCCGGCTCAAGTTCAATGGGCACTTCCGCGTAGGGCTGCATGGGATAAAAGAAGGCCGGGGTGGGCAGAACACTGACGTTGTCATGCTGTTTGCGGAAGCGCTCAAACTGCGTAAACACCTCCGGATACATCAGATAACTCGCCAAGTCCGTATCGCTGATTTCACAATGCAGTTTCTGGGCGACTTCCTTACGGGCGGCGTCAAGATCAACGGGATCCAGTTTGGCACCGGGCCGGGCGGTGATCGGCGTTTTTCCGCGCAGGATAATTTTCTGCAATTTTTTCGGCCAGCCGCCCGGTGGCTGTCCCAGATCTCCACGGAACATATCCACGACACTTTTCGGAAAATCAATATGGCGGGACTCATCCAGCACATCTTCGGGATTAAGATTATTGGTGACCATGAACAAGGCCATATCGCCGACCACTTTGCTTGAGGGCGTGACTTTGACAATATCACCAAAGAGTTCATTGACCTTCTGGTACATGGCGGCAATTTCATTCCATCGGTCGGCCAGACCCAGGCTCTTGGCCTGCACGCGCAAGTTGGTGTATTGTCCGCCGGGCATTTCATGTTCATATACCGACGCCGTGCTGGCCAGCATCCCCTCTTCAAAGGGTTGATAGAATCGCCTTACCGCTTCCCAATAATCGGCCAGACGCGCCAGCGCCGTTTGATCCAGGCCGCTGTCACGTGGCGTATGGGCCAGCGCCGCAACTAGAGAATTCATATTGGGCTGACTGGTCATACCGCTCATGGAACTCACTGCCGCATCCACAATATCCACGCCTGCTTCCGCCGCCAGCAGGATACTGGCCGCCTGGACGCCCGCAGTATCATGGGTGTGGAAATGAATGGGCAAACCTACTTCATTTTTCAGCGCTTTGACGAGTTTCTGCGCGGCCAAGGGCCGACACAGGCCCGCCATATCCTTAATGCCCAGGATATGCGTGCCCATTTTCTCAAGTTCTTTAGCCATGGCGATGTAATATTTCAGCGAGTATTTTTCCCGCCGCGGGTTGAGTATGTCGCCGGTATAACATATCGCAGCTTCCAGTATGGCACCGCTTTCCACCACCGCGTCCATGGCCACGCGCATATTGCGTGTCCAGTTCAGCGAATCAAACACGCGGAACACGTCAATGCCGTTCTTCGCCGCCTGCTGCACAAAATATTTCACAACATTGTCAGGATAATTGGTGTATCCAACGGCGTTGCTGGCGCGCAGGAGCATCTGGAACAGCAGGTTCGGTGCCCGCGAACGTAACTCCGCCAAACGCTGCCAGGGGTCTTCATGTAAAAACCGCATGGCGGTATCAAACGTGGCACCGCCCCACATTTCCACACTGAACAAATTCGGCGTCAGATGGGCCATGGCCTGGGTCGCCGAAAGCATATCAATGGTGCGCATACGCGTGGCCAGCAGTGATTGATGTGCATCGCGCATGGTGGTGTCGGTAAACAGCAGTCCTTTTTGTGTGATCAGCCACTGGGAAAATTGGGCAGCGCCCAGTTCCTTGAAGCGATCACGCATGCCCGGCGGCAGCGGCTGGTGCTGCGGATAGGCAAGCGCCGGCGGCGGGGTCATGGCGACTAGATCCGGTGTGCGTTTGACCTCCGGCGAGCCGTTGACAATGATGTCGCCGAGATAGGTAAGCAACTTGGTGGCGCGGTCGCGCCGGGCGGAAAAGCGGAACAGGGCCGGCGTGTTATCAACAAAAGTAGTTGTCGCCGCGCCGGAAGCGAATGTGGAATGCTGGACCAGATTTTCCAGAAATGGAATGTTGGTTTTTACGCCGCGCACGCGGAATTCGGACAGTGCACGCAGCGTGCGGGCGACCGATTCCTCGAGCGTGGGGGCAAAGCAGGTGAGTTTGACCAGAAGCGAATCAAAGTAGGGTGTAATAACCGCACCGGTGTAGGCCGTTCCGCCATCAAGCCGCACGCCAAAGCCGGCCGGTGAGCGATAGCTGGTAATGCGGCCATAGTCGGGAATGAAATGATTACCGGCATCTTCTGAGGTAATCCGGCATTGCAGAGCCACGCCCCGATGGGTGATTTTATCCTGCGTGGGAATCTGAACTTCCGGCCCATGGAGATTGTGTCCCTGGGCAACACGAATTTGCGATTTCACCAGATCAATACCGGTGATAATTTCCGTGACCGTGTGTTCCACCTGAATACGCGGATTGACTTCAATAAAGAAAAAGTCTCCGGAGTCAACATCCACGAGAAATTCCACCGTGCCGGCATTACGGTAATTAACCTGCCGCCCGATGGCCACCGCCGCGTCACAAATTTTGACCCGCAAACTTTCAGGCAATCCCACGCTGGGGGCCAGTTCCACCACTTTCTGGTGGCGGCGTTGTACCGAGCAATCGCGTTCAAATAAATGCACGAGATTGCCATGGGCGTCGCCTAACAGTTGCACTTCAATATGCTTGGCGCTGGTGATGTAGCGTTCAAGAAATACTTCGGATTTGCCAAACGCTCCGCCGGCCTCGCGTTGGGCTTCTTCCAATTTGGCGGATAATTCCCCGGCTTCTCGCACCACGCGCATGCCCCGGCCACCGCCACCGAAGCTGGCCTTGATAATCAGCGGAAAGCCGATGTCTTTGGCCATTTTTTTAATCTTCGCGGGATCAGTCACGCCATGTTCTGTTCCCGGCAGAACCGGGGCACCGGCCAACTGCGCAATGCGCCGGGCGGCGGTTTTATCGCCAAAGTCGCGCAGCATATCAGGCGTTGGGCCGACAAACGTAATACCGGCGGCCTCACAGGCGGCGGCGAATTCAGCATTTTCCGATAAAAAACCGTAGCCGGGGTGAATGGCATCGACCTCATGGGCTTTGGCGATATCAATAATGGCGGGAATATTGAGGTAATTTTTCACCGGTGCATCCGGCCCGCCGACCTGATAGCTTTCATCCGCTTTAAATCGATGCAGACAATAGCGATCTTCATAGGTATATATGGCAACGGTAGACAGGCCCAACTCCGTGGCGGCACGTAGCACACGGATGGCAATTTCACTGCGATTGGCAACCAGCAACTTTTTCATTTCAAGTGTTCCTCGAACTTCTCAATACATCCGGATTCTATCCAGGTAACCGCAGAGAGGGGCCAAAATATGCCCCGCCTCAACCCGGACATTACCCGGATATATTCCCCGCCAGAATAGCCGAAGTTAGAGGATTCGTTAAGGGATGGTTGCGGACAGATGGTTGCGGACATATTGCGGACGGCTGGCACCGGCAATGCTGCGGCGACCATGGATGACGTTGACCCCCGGCAGCGGCAGAGTAAGGGCGGTTAAGGCTCCCACCAGCACCATGGTGCCATCGTGCTTCCACAATCCGGCATACGGGGTTTAATCCTGACCTGATTGACGCGTTTGAATCGCCCGGGACATTATTTATGCTTTTCGCCCATACGCGGTTCAGTACCATTAAGCAGTCGGCGGATGTTGCTGCGGTGCTTAATGATTATCAACGCGCCAATCAGGCAGCCGGTAAATATAAGCGGCGTAAGCTTGGTCCAGGACTGCGGATATAGAAAACCGTCGACGGGGCCTATGTCGTGGCCAATAATTGGAATAAGAATCATAAACGCCGCCACGCCCACCAGCGATGATAGCGAAATGATGCGATACACCAGAAATACCAGTAAAAACACCAGCGCCGCCCCAAGGCCGGAGAGCGTCAAAACCGGCCATACTCCCATCACCACGCCAAAGGTTGTGGCCACACCTTTGCCCCCCTTGAACTTTAAATAACAGGGAAATACATGTCCGCCTATTGCCGCTGCTGCTGTGGCCAGCGGCAGCCACTCCGGGCCATGCCAATGCCGCATGATTAAATCCACGACCAGCACCGGGGCAAATCCCTTGAAAAAATCCAGTACAAAGGCGTACCAGAAGTAACGCATTCCCAGCACGCGCCCGGCGTTGGTGGCTCC
>JAJZGH010000283.1 GCA_021798635.1 Planctomycetota bacterium
ACTCTACCATTGAGCTACCGCGGAAAAAAAGGCTTCCGCCAAATTTATACTATCGGAGCCGGATTCGAGCCGACAACCGATCGGTTAATCCCGGCGCGCCGGGACTCTACCATTGAGCTACCGCGGAAAATGGCTTCCGCCGGATTTTATGGGCAGAGCCGGAATTGAACCGGCGACACAAGGATTTTCAGTCCTTTGCTCTACCAACTGAGCTATCTGCCCGCCGAGCCAAACAATTTACGATACCATGCCAGAAACTGCAAGTCTACGCCACATTTTTGCGACCCCGCAGTTGTCGGCCGGCCCCACTTATCCTATTATTACTCTTCCACCATCCGGCCGGATGCCCGAGTGGACTAAGGGAGCGGATTGCAAATCCGCGATTCGTGGGTTCGAATCCCACTCCGGCCTTTGTCCGAATTGCTTTGACCTGTGCATTTATCCCCAATCTCTGCGACATGGGCTAAAATAGATCTATGACGACGCCGCAGACACTTTACGTTATTGATGGCCATGCGCAAATTTATCGGGCGTATTATGCCCTGCCTCCCCTGAATGCGCCCTCCGGCGAACCTACCAACGCCACGTTTGGTTTTGTTTCGGCGCTCTTGAAACTGCTGCAGAACCAACGACCGTCGCGTCTGGTTTTGGCCATGGATGCCGGCTCCAGTGGTCGCGAGCTTTTGGACAGCCAATACAAAGCTCATCGCAAACCAATGCCCGATGACATGCGCCCGCAGATTCAGCGCATTATGGATATCGCCCAACTCATGGCTCTGCCAACACTGCGCATTGCCGGGTTTGAAGCGGATGATGTTATCGCCACGCTGGTACAACGCATTATCGCACAAGTTGATCCACCGGATATTTTTATCTGTTCACGTGATAAAGATCTTGACCAGCTTGTGGGAGATAAGGTTCGGCTTTATGACATTCAAACTGGTGAAACAATTGATGCGGCCGCACTTATAAAAAGTAAAGGGTATTCACCGCAGCAGGCCGGCGATGTGCTGGCGTTAACCGGTGATACGGCGGATAACATTCCCGGCATTCCGGGCGTTGGCCCGAAAACCGCGGCTAAATGGATTTCCCAATTCGGGAATTTGGATAATGTCATCGCCCACGCCCCTGAAATACCGGGAAAAATAGGCCAGGCCCTGCGCGACAACCTTCCGATTCTCGGCCAATCGCGGCAACTGGTGCAACTGCGCTATGACGTTCCGCTGGAATTACCCAGGGCGGATTTTGATCCCGCGTCTCTGGCGAAACTGGAACCGATATTTCATGAGTTGCAGTTCCAGCGACTTTTGCCGGTCTTAAGGCAAACGCAACAGGTGTTCGGAATAGCTCCGCCTCCGATTCTGGTGAACGCAAAGCCTTCTGCTGCGGTCGTTGCAGCGCCCAGGATGCCGTCCGGAATGGCTGCACCTAGAGGTCTTTTCGATACATCGGAGGAGGCTTCGCCAGAAGTGGTAACAGAAGTTCGCACCCCTGTTCCCTCGGTGGTTTCCTCCGTACCGGTGCCTGTCGCCGCAGAACTCCATCGCGTGCAGGGAGACTACCGCCTGGTCAACGGCCAGGCCGCATTAGATGCGATGATTCAGGAAATCCGCGCGACCTTGGATAACAGCGCCGACCGCTGGTTGGCGGTGGATACGGAAACGGATTCGCTTTCCGCCCTGGAATCCCGGCTGTGCGGAATATCGCTTTCCACCCGTGAAGCTTTAGCATGGTATATTCCGGTGATGGGGCCGGGCTGCGAGCTGTCTATTGACGAAGTTTCGGCGGCCTTAGGTCCGCTCCTGGCGGACAAAAATATCCGTAAAATCGGCCAGAATTTGAAGTACGACATGCACGTTCTGCATCGGCATAACATGCCGCTGGGTGGAATTTATTTTGATACCATGGTCGCCGGGTATCTCGTGGATGCCGCAAGGCAGAGCCTGTCCATGGATTCTCTGGCGGCGGATTATCTTCAACTTCGGCCAATTCCCATTTCCGACCTTATCGGGTCGGGCCGCAACCAGGGCAGCTTCGCCGATGTACCACTGGATCGGGCCACGCAGTATGCCGCTGAAGATGCGGATGTTACGTATCGCCTTGCGGTTGCGCTGTTTCCGCTGATTCATGCCATGGGCATGGATAAACTGATGTTTGAACTGGAAATGCCCCTGGTGGAAATTCTCGCGGAAATGGAGCGCACGGGCATCAAAGTCAATAGGCGGCACCTGGAGGAACTGGGCCTTCGCCTGGGGAAGAAAATTGATTCTCTGCGACGGCAGATCATGCAGGCGGCAGAGACTGATTTTAATCCTGATTCCCCCAAACAACTGGCGGAAGTGCTTTTTGAAAAGCTTCATTTGCCCAGCGGAAAAAAGACCAAAACCGGTTACAGTACCGATGTGGAGGTTCTGGAATCCCTGGCGGATCAACATGCGGTGCCGGCTCTGGCGCTGGAATACCGACAGCTTGGAAAATTGAAAAATACCTATGTTGATTCCTTAATTCAGGAAGCCGCCCGAACGGGGCGGGTTCACGCCCAATTTAATCAGACGGTTGCGGAAACCGGCCGACTTTCCAGCAGTAATCCAAATCTGCAGAATATTCCCATTCGAACCGATGAAGGCCGCGAAATTCGCCGGGCTTTCATTTCCGGCGGTACCGACAAGGTGTTGCTGGCCGCTGATTATTCGCAAATTGAACTACGAATCATGGCCCATTATTGCCGGGAGCCGGCGTTGACGGAGGCGTTTTCCCGCGATCAGGATATTCACCAGTTTGTCGCTACCGAAATTTATCACGTTCCGCTTGATCAGGTCACCGCTGATATGCGACGGGTCGCCAAAACCGTCAACTTTGGAATTATTTACGGCCAAACCTCTTTTGGCCTCAAGCAAGTGCTCAAAATTTCGCAAAGCCAGGCCGAGGCATTTATCGCTGCTTACAAACTTCGCTTTCCCGGTATTGCCGGATTCGCCCATGATTGCATCGCGCAAGCCATGCAGCGTGGCTTTGTCACGACGATACTGGGCCGCCGGCGGCCGATACCGGAAATAAATTCCCAGCGGCAATCCACCCGCAACTTTGGCCAGCGAGCCGCAGTCAACAGTGTCATTCAGGGTTCCGCGGCTGATTTAATTAAACAGGCGATGGTACGCATTGCAAAACGCATCGATGGCGATTCCAGAATTAAAATGCTTTTGCAGGTGCACGATGAACTGGTATTCGAGTGTGACAGCTGTGCCGCCGAGGAATTCGCTGCCCTGGTTCGGACGGAAATGGAACAAGCCATGATCCTGACTGTACCGCTGAAAGTGGACGTTCATTGGGCAGAAAACTGGCTGGACGCGAAATAATTCTCCGCGTGCCATTGAACTTATGGCGGTTTTTCCCGATGATACCATGGTTTGGTGGTTTTATTCGCCACATGAAACCACCGCCCAATGTCGTTTTGACCGCTGCCGTGTCATTGGAGGAGAATATTCATCAATGGCGACCGTTGAACTTAAGCAGGTATCCAAAATTTATCCCGGCGGCGTGCGCGCTGTAAACAGTATTAACCTCACGATCAAAGATCGGGAGTTTGTGGTGCTCGTTGGTCCATCAGGTTGCGGCAAAACGACCACGTTGCGTATGGTGGCGGGGTTGGAGGAGATTTCTGAGGGAACATTAAGCATTGATGGCCGCGTGGTGAATAATGTGGCGCCCAAGGATCGTGATATTGCCATGGTTTTTCAGAATTATGCGCTGTATCCGCACATGAGCGTCTACAAAAATATGGCATTTTCCCTGCAACTGCGGCGGCGGGAACTGGGGTTGACCAAACAGCTTATCGATCAGCGCGTGCGTGAAGCCGCTGCCGTTCTCGGCCTGACTGATTATCTGCAACGCAAGCCTAAAGCGCTTTCCGGCGGGCAGCGGCAACGCGTGGCGGTGGGGCGGGCGATTGTCCGTGACCCTAAAGCGTTTCTCTTTGATGAGCCGCTGTCAAATCTCGATGCCAAACTGCGCGTGGAAACACGCTCGGAAATTAAAAAGCTCCACTTGCGTCTGCAAACCACCACCATTTATGTCACGCACGATCAGGAAGAAGCCATGACGCTCGGTGACCGTATTGTGGTCATGAAAGACGGCTTGATTCAACAATGTGCGCCGCCGCTGGAAGTCTATGAACATCCTGTCAACCGGTTTGTGGCGTCATTTGTCGGCACGCCGCCGATGAACTTCTTTACCGGCACCCTGCACAACGCACGGGAGTTTGTTTTCGGGGATCAACGTTTGACGCTGCCGGAAAAATTGACGGAAAATCTGGGCGAAAGTGCCAATGGGCCGATGGTTCTCGGCGTGCGCCCGGAGTCGATGTCGCTATGTAATGAGGGGCGGTTTGCCGGAGAGAATAATTGCATCCGCGGAACCGTCAGTGTCATTGAACCGCTGGGGGACAAGGTGGACGTGTACTTCACTTTGGCTAATCAATCGCAGATGGTGTGCCGCACCGATGCCCATCATTTGGCGGGAATCAGCCCGCAATCCCCGGCCAGTTTTTTTGTGGCCATGAATAAATGTCATCTTTTTGAAGCTGATGCCGTTGGACGCAATGTGTCACTGGCAGGCCGTTAAGGCCCCTGTCTGAGGTAATTATTCAATAGATCCCACCGCGTCGAGCCTATTGCGGCCTGCCATCCGCGTCCGCAATCAGGCGCTGGAGTTTTTCAAATGATTCCACATCATCTTTAAGTTCCAGCAACGGCGGCAGCTCGCGTCGAATGTGAGCCAGATCAAGCTTGCCGCGCTGCCGCACCAGAACGCTGCCAACATCGCCCCAATCACGATCGCGGCCCGCGAAAACCTTGTGAATAACAAGATCTTCAGCGGAGCAGGTTGTCAGCGCTATTTGATCGCTAACCGCCCATACGGTAGCACGCTCTGTTGACGCCTCCTCAAACGGAAATGCGCCCAAGGCGAAATCCAAGGCGATTCCACTGGCCGTTTTCGCCAGCAGCACCCGGTGCTCCAATGCAAAATTGCGAGCATTGCTTAGTCGCGCCGGAAATGTTTCCAGCAGGATGTCTATAAATTCCGCCTCAGTGCCCCACGTGGCCATCAGGGTAAGGTCCACATCCTGCGTGAAACGCGGCATGCCCCAGCGCTGAACCGCCACGCCGCCGATGAAGCAGAATTGCCATGCGTGGTGGCGGCAGAAGGCCTCAACCTCCGCAGCGGCCAGGATGATGTCCAAGCCGCTCATCGCTGCTTCCTCCGCCGATGAAACAAGGCCTGTTGCTCAACCAGACCGGACCAGTCGGGGCGGTCGCGCCAAGGCGTTCCCGGTACTTTCAATGTTTGAATTTGCCGCCACACATCTGCGTCGGTTAAAGCCCGCAGTTCTTGATCGCGGATGATTTCCAGCATTCTGGAAGTTTCGCGATATTGTTTTTGCCACTGCACTTTATCAAAATTTCCATCCATGCCGGAATTATATATCAAGATCGGCGACATGTCCTTGGGGCAAACCGCCGTGTGGTCTTGGGGGGCGTGGCAATATTTCCGGGCAACACAGCGGCGTGGAGCGGGAATATTTCCCCGGCTGGGAAATCGGTTGGCCCGATTCCTGATGCTTGATTCCTGACTCGCCCGATTCAGTGCTTCGCGTTATTATGCCGATCCGAGAAAACAGG